>NZ_JBUZTQ010000005.1:0-239551 GCF_055408445.1 Pseudomonas sp. B414
GCACGCAAATTTGATGCTTGCAGGGATTATTGTGGGAGCGGGCTTGCCCGCGATACAGGCAGCGCGGTATGGCAGGCAAACCGCGTTGCTGCCATCGCAGGCAAGCCAGCTCCCACAAGAATTGTGTCGCACGCAAATTTGATGCTTGCAGGGATTATTGTGGGAGCGGGCTTGCTCGCGATGCAGGCGGCGCGATGTGGCAGGCAAACCGCAGTGATGCCATCGCAGGCAAGCCAGCTCACACAAGAATTGTGTCGCACGCAAATTTGATGCTTGCAGGGATTATTGTGGGAGCGGGCTTGCCCGCGATACAGGCAGCGCGGTATGGCAGGCAAACCGCGTTGCTGCCATCGCAAGCAAGCCAGCTCCCACAAGAATTGTGTCGCACGCAAAATTTGATGCTTGCAGGGATTATTGTGGGAGCGGGCTTGCCCGCGATGCAGGCAGCGCGGTATGGCAGGCAAACCGCGGTGATGCCATCGCAGGCAAGCCAGCTCCCACAAGAATTGTGTCGCACGCAAAATTTGATGCTTGCAGGGATTATTGTGGGAGCGGGCTTGCCCGCGATGCAGGCGGCGCGGTGTGGCAGGCAAACCGCGGTGATGCCATCGCAGGCAAGCCAGCTCCCACAGGTTTTGTGCTGCCCACAAGACTCGAGCCTTGCAGGTTGTGGGTTACGCCTTGCGCTTCAGCGGCTGGGCTTCGAACTTGACCCCGGCCAGGCCGTGGGCAATCAGCGCACGGATATTGCTGTGGTCAGTGCCTTCAGGCGTGGCCAGTACCGAACGGTAATGCTCGCCAAACGCCAGCAGGGCCTCTTGATCGATCAAACCTTCCAGTAACGCCAGGCCCAGGGTCTTGCACGAACCTTCGTTCTGCCCGGCTGCGTTTTCCACGCCGCCGTTGTTGAAAGCCTGCGGCTGGTAATCGTAGTGCGCTGCAATAAAAGCCAGGGTGTCGGCAAAAACGTGTTCGCCGCTGTTGAGGCTGGCGCGCAGGTTGTTCAAATCAGTCATGCTTTTTTCCTTGGGCAAACGCCGCCGCCTGGTCGGCGCTGGCTTCGTTCTGGTATTGGGCTTTCCATTCGGCATACGGCATGCCGTACACCACTTCACGGGCGTCATCGAGGCTGATGTCGATCTGGCGCTCGTCAGCCGCGGCCTTGTACCACTTGGACAGGCAGTTGCGGCAAAAGCCCGAGAGGTTCATCAGGTCGATGTTTTGCACGTCCTTGCGGCTGTCCAGGTGGGCGACAAGGCGGCGAAAGGCGGCGGCTTCGAGTTCCAGCTGTTCTTGAGGTGTCATGGGTTTCACCGATATTAAGAGATTGCAGCCTGACGGCTCGCTGCCAGGGTGATCGATACCGATTCGGCAAAGCGCAGTGCGTGCGGCTTGTCGACTTCGACTTCGGCATACAGTACTGCTTCGTTGGCCATTACCAGGTCCAGCAGTTCCTGGGTCAGGCGTTCGAGCAAGGCGAAGCGGTTTTCTTCGACATGCTGGATAACCGCCTTGGTGATGGTGCGGTAGTTCAGCGCGTGGTCGATATCGTTATCACGCACTGCTTGCTGCGCTGCGTAGAGGATGGTGAGGTTGATCAGCACATCCTGCTTGTTGAGGATCTCTTCCTCATTGATACCGATATAGGTGCGCAGGCACAGGTCCTTGACGCGAATACGGGCCATTCCTGGCTGAAGTTGTGGCATTACGGCTTGCTCCGTCCAATCAGTTGCAAGAACTCCATGCGGGTGCTCGATTCGCGAAAGGCGCCGAGCATGACCGAGGTGTTCATGGTCGAATTCTGTTTTTCTACACCGCGCATCATCATGCACATGTGCTGGGCTTCAATCACCACGGCCACGCCGGCGGCCTGGGTAACGCTCTCGATGGCGTCGGCGATTTCCCGGGTGAGGTTTTCCTGGATTTGCAGGCGTCGGGCGAACATGTCGACGATACGGGCGATCTTCGACAGCCCCAGCACTTTGCCGGTCGGGATATAGGCCACATGGGCCTTGCCGATAAACGGCAGCAAATGGTGCTCGCAGAGTGAGTACAGCTCGATATTGGCCACAATCACCATTTCGTCGCTGTCAGAGGCGAACAGGGCGCCGTTGACGATATCGTCCAGGCTCTGCTCGTAGCCATGACACAGGTATTGCATGGCCTTGGCAGCGCGTTTGGGGGTGTCGAGCAAGCCTTCGCGCTCAGGGTCTTCGCCAAGACCGATGAGGATTTCGCGGTAATGCCCGGGCAGTAATGCGCTCATGAAAATACTTCCTCGCGGGACGGCTTATTTGAGATGCCGGCCGCCATTGACGGTCAGGGTAGTGCCGGTCACATGGGGGTTGTCGAGCAGATAACGCAGGCTCTGGTAGATCACCTCGGCACCGGGCTCGATGCCCAGCACGGATTTGGCCAGCGCTTTGCTGCGGTACGCCGCATCGTCGTCGGGGTTGAACAACAGCATGGCCGGGGCGATACCGTTGACTTTGATTTGTGGCGCCAGTTTAGCCGCGAATGACAGGGTCAGGCTGTCGAGCCCGGCTTTGGTGGCGCAATAGGCAATGTGCTTGCTGCTGCCCTTGCGTGTCACATCATCGCTGATATGCACAATATCGGCCGGGCTTGAGCGCTCCAGCAGCTCGCTGCCATGCAGGTTGATCAGGTAGGGCGCGAGCATGTGCACGCTGAACATCTGGGTAAATGCGTCGGTTTCATTTTCCGCAGTTTCTGCCAGCCAGGCCGAGGCGTTGTGCACAATCGCCCGCAAACGGTCGGTGTGCGCTTTAAGGCGCTGGATAAAGTCGAGAATGCCGGCTTCGGTCGAGAAGTCGGCAAACAAGGCGACAGCGCCCAGATCGCGAAGGGTCTGTACACCCGGTCTTTCGCTGCGATAGGTGAAAATCACCGGGTAACCGTCTGCCAGCAATTGCTGGGCACAGTGCAGGCCAATGCGTTGGCCGGCACCAGTGATCAGGATCGGGGCAGAAGATGTGGGCATGACGGACTCGGTGCAGTAAGCCGGAAACTGTCGCGGCGCAATGGCAAAACTATACCAGCGTGCGCGACATAACGCCCAAGCCCGAGTTTAGTTGCGCGGTGTCGCGATGGTGCTGCGTATTGGGTTGGCTGGCGTGCTGTGCAGCCAACTGGCCAGCAGGTGGGTAGACAGCGGGATAAACAGATAAACCATCAGCGGTGTCAGCGCCAGGGTGCTGACCAGTACCCGAGGCGCCATGCTCAATTCGCCGAGCAAGGGGGCGCAGACAAAGTTGAACAGTAATGAGACGGGGAAGAAGGCCAGCCAGATGGCCACTGCCTGCTTCCAGCGCGGCGGCCGTTGGCCGCTTGCGCCAAACCAGCCATCGATGCCGCTGACACGATGCTCGGAAGGGTTGGCGAACAGGTCGCTGCCGCGCAACAACCAGGCCTTGCGCGAGACCGAATGCTCCCAGGCGTGCAGGGTGGCTTCGTCGGCAAAGCGGAAAATAATTTGAAATTCGTCGTCGCCCGGGGGCGGGGCCAATACGCCGGAGCCCAGATAACCGGAAAAGTCAGTGGCCAGTTGTTCGCCTTCATGCAGCCAGGCGATCAGCTCCTGGTAGCGGCCTTTGGCGACACGGCGTGCAACCATCAATGTGACAGGGGAGGTAGACATTGTGTATCTCCATAAGGCTGATGCTGCCCGGGTAGGGCAGGCACAAAACACAGCGCCGGGGTGGTGGGCTGGGTGCGCAAAAACAAGCAAAAACTGTTCCGTAATGCTGGCAGGGATTCTGTGGGAGCCGGCTTGCTCGCGATGGCATCACTCAGGTTTGTCAGACACGCTGAGTCGCCCGCATCGCGAGCAAGCCCGCTCCCACAGTACTGATATGAGGCGTAGAATCCCGGAATACCCTTTTGGTCTTCCCATCCCAATGCCTGTGATTACTGACGTTGAGCCCATTACTCAAGCTGCTGAAGGCCCTGATGCCGAAGGCCTTTACCCGATCCGGGAAGTGGCCAGGCTGACAGGCATCAACCCGGTAACCCTGCGCGCCTGGGAGCGGCGCTATGGTTTGATCGAGCCAAAACGCACCGAAAGCGGGCATCGCCTCTACTCTGTGACCGATATTGGAACAATTCGTCAGGTCATGGCCTGGCTTGAGCGTGGAGTCTCAGTCAGCAAAGTTGCGCAGATGCTCGCGAGCAGCACGCCCGAGGATGCGCAAACCGCCTCTACTGAATACGGCGAATGGCAAACCCGTATCGGCGCCGCGCTCACGGCCTTCAACGAGCCTGAGCTGGAGCGTCTGTACGGGCAGGTTTTTTCCAGCTATCCGGTCGAAGTGGTGTTTCAGGGGATTTTCCTGCCGCTGTGGCAGCAATTGTTGAAAACTCAGGATGTTTTTGGGCGCACCAGCGAATGGCTGCTGCTGGACGGTTTTTTGCGCGGGCGGGTGCAGCATCGTCTGCAATTACAGGCCGCAGATGCCCGCCAGTGCGTGCTGGTGGTGGCGATGCCCGAGTTGTGTCGCGAGCTGGAGTTGCTGGTGGCGGGCTTGTTGTTGAGCCGCAATGATCGCGTAGTCAGGGTGTTGGCCATCGGTCAGCCATTGGAAGAGTTGTCACTGGTTTGCGAGAAGCTCGAACCTCAGGCCGTAGTCCTGTTTGCCAACCATGCGTTGAGCACGGCACACCAGCGCAGGCTGATACGGCTGGCGCAGACCTTGAATTGTTCGGTATCGCTGGCGGGAGATGCATCTGAGGTGGCTCAAGAGGCACTGGCGGGCTCATCCATCGCTTGCCTGGGGAGTGCGGCGCGCTTGATGAATCAACGCCTGGCCGCGGATCTCAAGGCAACCCTGGACAGCTGATCATACGTGCAGGCGCGGATGCGCCAGGCGGTGTTGTTGCAGGATGTACTGGCGCAGCCGCTCGGTTTCGCCCTTGTCGCGCTGGCTTAGCCGGTAGGCGTAAAAACCCGTTTCGGTCTTGCGTTCCAGGGTGCCACGCAGGGCAATCCGCTCATCTCCGCCGGGGCTGAACCACTGCGAAAACTGGCGGGGTGGCTGGCTCTCGTGCCGCATTTCAACCAGCACACCTTTGAACGATAGTTCGGTTATCCACAGATGACCGGCCTTGCCCCTGACATTTTCCAGGGGCACCGGCTCAGGCAGCGTCAGGCGCCATGGGCGAGCTTTGGGACCGTCTTCGAAGATGCTCGGCGTGCCCAGTTGCAGATGCTGGGCATGGAATTCGTCTTCAACCAGGCGCAGCGGAAAACTCATTTGCTGGTTATCGAATTGCGCCAGGATCGTGACTTGCTCGTGGGCGGCCAGCCGGGTAAGCAGATCCCGTATTTGCGATACGCCATTAACCATCAGGCTGGACGACGCTTCCCGCAGATTCAGCAGCGGGTTTTGGTGCATCGTTTGGATGAAGTCCAGTTCGTCCTGAGTCAAAAGGGCATCGTGAGACATGGTGAGGCTCAAAAATATTTGTCTGAAAAATCGTCACAGCGACTATCAGACCGCGATTTCTACGTTTTGTTTAATCCGCTCGTCGCCTTGAGTGCCTGCAGTTCAGCCTGTACCGCGGCCAGTTGGGCTTCGAGCTGGGCTACCCGCTGCTCGGCCTTGACCTGTTGGGTGACGTCTTTTTGCACGCCAATAAAGTACGTCAGTTTGTCGTTCTCGTTAAATACCGGGGTGATAGACAGCTCATTCCAGAAGTGGCTACCGTCCTTGCGGTAGTTGCGCAGTACCTGGCGGGTCGGTTTTGCGCTGGCAATCGCTTCGCGGATCAACTGCAGGCCGCGCTGGTCACGGTCGCCAGCCTGCAAAAAGCGGCAGTCCTGGTACAGGATATCGTCGCGGTTGTAGCCAGTGAGGGCTTCAAATGCCTCGTTTACATAAATCAGGATGTTGTCTTCGCCCTCTTGTTCGGCAACCACAATGCCGTCCTGGGAGGCGTCCACCATGCGTTGTAGCAAACGGGCGTTGATCATTGAGTTGTACTCCACAGAGGCATGCTGATTGGCGCATGGTAAGGCATCGCTGCCAGACCTGTTAATATCCCAGGCTTTTAGTCAGTTACAGGATCAGATTGATGAAAGTCGCCATCCTTTCCGGCTCGGTGTACGGCACCGCTGAAGAAGTCGCCCGCAATGCGAAACAACTGCTGACCGATGCCGGTTTTGAGGTTTTGCTCAATACTCGCGCCACCCTGGCCGATATCCAGGCATTTGGCCCTGAGGCTCTTTTGGCCGTGACCTCAACCACCGGCATGGGTGAGTTGCCGGATAACCTGGTACCACTGTACAGCGCCATTCGTGACCAGTTGCCAGCCGCCTGGCGTGGACTGCCGGGAGCAGTAATCGCCCTGGGTGACGAGAGTTACGGCGACACTTTCTGTGGCGGCGGCGAGCAAATGCGCGAGCTGTTTGCCGAGCTTGGCGTGCGTGAAGTGCTGCCTATGTTACGCCTGGATTCCAGTGTCACGGTCACTCCGGAAGAAGACTCCGAGCCGTGGATTGGCGAGCTGGTCACAGCGCTGCAGCAATAACCGGGCGCTCACGCAGCAGCTCCAGCCAGGCTTGAGCTGCCCGTGACAAATACGCGCCGTCGCGCCAGATAAACGCGATATCCCAGCGCAGATAATCCGGCGCCACCAGCTTTACCCGCATTACGCCGGGGTGTACCAGTGCGCGGGCCACCACGCTGGGCAGCAACACTACGCCCTGGCCTGCGGCCACCAGCGCCACCAGAAAGTCCGTCTGGCCACTGCGTCCGCCTTCCCTTGGGGTGAAGCCCGCCTGCTGGCAGGCCTTGAGCACGCGGTCGTTGAGCATAAAACTATGCTGATAGAGCAAAAATGGCGTATCGGCCAGTTGCTCCAGACGCACACTGGGGCCTTCTGCCAGTGGGTGATCGGCGGGGATCATCACGTCCAGCGGCTCGTCGCAAAACGGCTGATAGCCGAAGGTGGGGTTTTTCGGAGTCAGGCTGCCGCCCAGTTCCAGCTCACCGCTCAACACCGCCCGTTCAATATTGCGGCTGCCTTCTTCCAGCAAGTGCACCTGGATATTTGGATAGCGCCGTCGGTATTCGGCAATCAGCCCGGCGAACATCGTGTTGCTGCCCAGCAACGGCAAGCCCACCCGTAGCTCACCACGGGTCATATCGCTCAAATCGTCCAGCTCAATCAGCAACTCCCGGTGCATGCGCAGTATGCCCTCGGCCCGTTGCAGCACCACATTGCCGGCAGCCGTCAGCCTGACTTGTGAACCCAACCGGTCGAACAGGGGCGTGCCGAGGCTGTGCTCAAGCTGTGCCACCTGTTTGCTCACCGCCGACTGGCTGATGTGCAGGCCTTGTGCGGCCTGGGTAAAACCGCCCAGGCGTGCGACTTCAACAAAGGTGCGCAGGTGTTTGAATTCCATGTTCGTGATTCCATTTTGGAATGGCTGTAAGTCTGACAATTCGTTTTCGGGATGGTAGCAGGCTCTTTAAACTGAAGGCCTGTCTGGAATGGAAAAATCATGAAACGCTTTGATGTAAAACGCTTGGGCAGACTGGTCAGTGAACTGGCCGTGTTGCTGGCTTTGTACTTTCTCGGTTGCCAGTTGGCGGCCTGGTGGCACTTGCCGATACCGGGTGGAGTTGTGGGTATGGCGCTGCTGTTGCTGGCGTTTGCCCTGGGCTGGGTCAAGCCAGCGACCCTGCAGTTGGGCGCCGGTGTATTGATGGCCGAGATGCTGTTGTTCTTTATTCCCGCGCTGATGAGCCTGCTTGACTACGGCGTGATCGTGCGTGATGAAGGCTGGCGCATCCTGCTGGTGATAGGCCTCAGTACCTTGTTGGTGATGGTGGTCACGGCGTTTACCGTCGAGGCCGTATGTCGCTGGAGAGTGCGTCATGAAGTTTGAGCTGATGCCTATGTTCTGGCTGTTGTTCACCCTGCTGACCTATGGCTTTAGCCGCTGGCTGTACCAGCGCACCGGGCGCTACCTGTTGTCGCCGCTGATTCTGGTGCCGGCCTTGCTCCTGGCCGTTGCCGTGCCACTGCACACCGCCTATGCCGAATACTCCAGTAACACCCATTGGCTGATGCTGGTGTTGGGGCCGGTCACGGTGGCCTTCGCCGTGCCAATCTGGCAGCAGCGCAGATTGCTGGCCCGGCACTGGGTGGCGTTGCTGCTGGGGATGCTGGCGGGCAGTACGGTGTCCATCGCCAGTTCGTTCTGGTTGGCCCGGGCGCTGTCCCTGGATACTGCCTTGACCATGTCCCTGGTGCCGCGCTCGATCACTACGCCATTTGCCATGCCGCTGGCACAGGACCTGGGCGGGGTGCCTGAACTTACCGCGGTGTTTGTGATGTTTACCGGCGTATTTGGCGCCTTGCTGGGCGGCATCCTGCTCAAGTGGCTGCCACTGCGCAGCAGCCTGGCGCGGGGTGCGCTGTTTGGTATCGGCGCTCATGGCGCAGGGGTTAGCCGTGCACGGGAAGTGGGCAGCGAAGAAGGATCGGTGGCGGGGCTGGTGATGGTATTGACCGGCATCCTCAACCTGTTTGCGGCGCCATTGCTGGCGATGGTGTTTTAACCATAAAAATGCATCCCTTGCTTTTCTGGGAGCTGGCTTGCCTGCGATGGCATCACCTCGGTTGCCTGAAAGGCCGCGTCGATTGCATCGCGAGCAAGCCCGCTCCCACAGGAAAAACAGGGGTTTTTGAAAGCATAAAAAAGGCCGCTGTAAAACAGCGGCCAAGGAAGACGTTCATCAAGGAGCTACAAATCAACGTCAGGGTAAATCGATAAGCAGAGTCGATGCGACTCGATGCGTTGGACGTGTGTCCGTACTGGAAAGTTCGACAAGAATAAGGTCTGGCTCGCAGCGGAGTAAGTCCGCTTTGTGACAATCTCTGTTACAACTTCGGCAACAGTTGTTGTGCGAAAAAGTGGCTGTGGCTCAAGGGCTTACAGACTCGATAACTATGTAGTGCACGCCCCTGACACGGCATGTGTTGAATGTGCTTTCACATGATTTCTCCCGGCAGTTTTTGTCGCAGCAAGACGCTGCACAGGCCGGGAGCACTAACAGGAGTACATCATGAGCACTATGGATAAAGGCGTATTGGATACCGATCAATTCACCCTTAAACCCAGCCCGGCAGTGGTTGAGCGGGTGCGCGGATTTCTCAATGAGCAACTGCTGCACCTCGCCACGGACTGTGAAAATATTTATCTCAATACGGTCAACAATATCGTCGATATGACCGTGATCTACAGTCAGGACCTGCTGGGCCTGGGCATGGATACACTGGAGTGGGGCATCGTCCAGTCGCACAACGACTGGGAGACCGGGGTGTTTTCCAAGGGCAGCACGTTCCAGGAAGTTCATCGTATTCATCACCTGCCGATTGAGCGCATCGAACAGATGATGAGAGACCTGCTCGATGAGGCCAAATACAAATGGATGGTCTGATGCTATGGGCCTTCAACCCGGCTGGTAGCCCATCCGCCAGCTGATGGCCTGGCTGGCGGCCAGCAAGCGTTTGGCCGCTGGCCCGTTTTCATCGGCGTGAAACAGCGATGTCGGGCCAACCACGGTAATCACACCGGCCACCTTGCCCGTGGCATTGAACACCGGGGCCGACAGGGCATCGACGCCGGGCATCAGCAAACCATGTACAAAATGCAGGCCGCGCAGGCGGATCTGCTCACAGAGTCGGGTATAGGCCTCGGGTTTTTCCAGGGGATGAACCAGATCGGTTTTCAATTCCAGTTCGCGCAAGTCGGAGGTTTCGCGATCCGGCAAAAAGGCGTTGAACACCAGCCCCGTGGATGAACTGAGCAGCGGCAAAACCGAGCCCAACTGGGTGACTACGGTGATCGCCCGCACCGCCGGTTCGATATGCACTACGGTCGCGCCCTGATTGCCCCATACGGCCAAAAAGCAGGTTTCATTCAAGTCATCACGCAACTCGGCCAATGGCAGGCTGGCGACCTTAAGCACATCCATGCTGTTGAGCGCGGCCAGGCCCACACGCAAGGCTTCGCGCCCCAGGCCGTAATGGTTGGTGGCGATATTCTGCTCGGCAAAGCCGCTGGCAATCAGTGCCTGTAAATAGCGATGCACCTTGCTGGCGGGCATCTGCACATGCTCGGCCAGGCGCGACAGCGAGGTCGAGGGGGACAGTTCGGCCAACGCTTTGAGGATGTCGGTGCCGACTTCGGCGGAGCGCACTTTTTGCTTGCCGGCACTGTCGTTGCTGCTGCGGGGCTTTTCCATGGTGGCGCTTAGATCTCGGGACGAATGGGCGTCTTTATAGCTTGACGCTTAATACCAATCAAATTACGTTATGCGTAATTGAATTACGATAAAAATAACGCAGCGACACGCAGCCTGTTTTCAGCAGCGCGCAGTCAACTGCCTTCTCCACTCTGGAGGCTCCATGAACCTCGACCTTGGCTATCAATCCGGGTTTGGCAACGAATTCAGCAGCGAAGCATTGCCCGGCGCCCTGCCGGTCGGTCAGAACTCCCCGCAAAAAGCTCCCTACGGCCTGTACGCCGAATTGTTCTCCGGCACCGCGTTCACCATGGTGCGCAGCGAGGCGCGGCGTACCTGGATGTACCGTATCCAGCCGTCCGCCAGCCACCCTGCGTTCGTCAAGCTTGAGCGGCAATTGGCCGGTGGCGCGCTGGGGTCGGTGACGCCTAATCGCCTGCGCTGGAACCCGTTGCCTGTTCCAGAGGAAGCTACGGACTTTATCGATGGCCTGGTAGGTATGGTGGCCAATAGCGGGTCGGAAAAACCCTCGGGCATCAGCATTTACCATTACCGCGCCAATACCTCGATGCAGCGGGTCTTTTTCAATGCCGACGGTGAGCTATTGCTGGTGCCAGAACTGGGCCGCTTGCGCATTTGTACCGAGCTGGGGCGTCTGGATCTGGAGCCACTGGAAATCGCGGTGATCCCCCGTGGCCTCAAGTTTCGCGTTGAGCTGCTCGACGCCCAGGCGCGCGGTTATGTCGCCGAGAACCATGGTGCGCCACTGCGCCTGCCCGACCTGGGGCCGATTGGCAGCAATGGCCTGGCCAACCCCCGTGATTTTCTGACCCCGGTCGCCCATTACGAAGACTCGCGCCAAAGCACGCCGCTGGTGCAAAAGTTCCTCGGTGAGCTGTGGGGCTGCGAGCTGGATCATTCGCCGCTGAACGTGGTCGCCTGGCATGGTAATAACGTGCCGTACAAATATGACCTGCGCCGTTTCAACACCATCGGCACGGTCAGCTTCGATCATCCCGATCCATCCATCTTCACCGTCCTGACCTCGCCGACCAGCGTGCCGGGCCTGGCCAACCTCGACTTTGTGATCTTCCCGCCGCGCTGGATGGTGGCCGAAAATACCTTCAGGCCACCTTGGTTCCACCGCAATCTGATGAACGAATTCATGGGCCTGATCCAGGGCAGCTACGATGCCAAGGCCGAAGGTTTCCTGCCCGGTGGTGCGTCGTTGCACAGCTGCATGAGTGCCCACGGCCCCGACGGCGAAACTTGTACCAAAGCGATTGCCGCCGAGCTGCAACCGAGCAAGATCGACAACACCATGGCCTTTATGTTCGAGACCAGCCAGGTGTTGCGCCCAAGCCGGTTCGCCCTGGAGTGCGCGCAACTGCAAACCCATTACGACGCTTGCTGGGCCACGCTGCCCGTGACCTTCACCCCGAATCGGAGATAACCCATGACCCAGACCACTTTTGCCCGTAGCTGGATCAGCTCTGCCAACGGCCACAGCGACTTTCCATTGCAGAACTTGCCGTTGGGCATCTTCAGCATGGGTGGCTCGGCCCCGCGCAGTGGGGTTGCCATTGGCGATGCAATTTTCGATCTGGAAGCCGGGCTGGCGGCCGGGCTGTTTGAAGGTCAGGCCAAGGTGGCGGTAGAGGCCTCGTTGGGCGGCGCGTTGAATGCCTTTTTTGCTCTGGGGCGTAGCGCCCGGGTTGCCCTGCGCGAGCGTTTGCTGGAGCTGTTGGGCGAAGGCAGCCCCCTGCGCGGCAAGATTGAAGCCCAGGGCGCAAAACTGCTGCCGCTGGCGGCGGATTGCCAATTGCATCTGCCCGCCAAAATCGGTGATTACACCGACTTTTATGTCGGCATCGAGCACGCGAAAAACGTTGGCAAACTGTTCCGCCCCGATAACCCGCTATTGCCCAACTATAAATATGTGCCGATTGGTTACCACGGCCGCGCCTCGACCATTCGCGCATCCGGTGCCGAAGTCCGTCGTCCTAAAGGGCAAACCCTGCCTGCCGGTCAGACCGAGCCGACCTTTGGTCCATGCGCACGCCTGGACTACGAGCTGGAACTGGGCATCTGGATTGGCCAGGGCAATGACCTGGGCGACGCGATCGCGGTCAGCCAGGCGGGCGAGCATATTGCCGGTTTCTGCCTGCTCAACGACTGGTCGGCGCGGGATATCCAGGCCTGGGAATACCAGCCGCTAGGGCCGTTTCTGTCCAAGAGCTTTATTACCAGCATCTCGCCGTGGGTGGTGACCGCTGAAGCGCTGGAGCCTTTCCGCCGTGCGCAACCGGCCCGTCCGGAAGGTGATCCGCAGCCGCTGGCATATCTGCTGGATGCCAGGGATCAGGCCAATGGCGCGCTGGATATCGAGCTTGAAGTGCTGCTGCTGACCGAGTCGATGCGCGAGCAGAATCTGCCGGCCCATCGCCTGGGCTTGAGCAACACCCTGAACATGTACTGGACCGCTGCACAGTTGGTCACCCACCACAGCGTCAACGGTTGCCAGCTGCAGTCCGGTGATCTGTTCGGTTCGGGCACCTTGTCCGGCCCGGATCGCTCGCAACTGGGCAGCCTGCTGGAAATCACCGAGGGCGGTAAACACCCGATCGAGTTGGCTTCGGGCGAAGTGCGCAAGTTCCTGGAAGATGGCGACGAAATCATCCTGCGTGCCCGCTGCACCCGTGAAGGTCATGCCTCCATCGGTTTCGGCGAGTGCCGGGGCAAGGTTGTCGCTGCACGTTAAAAGGAGCGGGACATGGAACTCTTTACCTATTACCGCTCAACTTCGTCATATCGGGTGCGTATCGCGCTGGCGTTGAAGGGGCTGGATTATCAGGCAGTACCGGTCAATCTGATCGCGCCGCCAGGTGGTGAGCACCGTCAGCCAGCGTATTTGGCAATCAATCCGCAGGGCCGTGTGCCAGCCTTGCGCGCCGATGAAGGCAGCGTACTGACGCAGTCGCCGGCAATTATCGAGTATCTCGAAGAGCGTTATCCGCAGGTGGCGCTGCTGTCCGCAGACCTCACCACCCGTGCTCATGAGCGCGCGGTGGCGGCCTTGGTGGCGTGTGATATCCACCCGCTGCACAACGTCAGTGTGCTCAATCAACTGCGTCAGTTGGGGCAGGGCGAAGAGCAAGTGGTGCAGTGGATCGGTCACTGGATCAGTCAAGGGCTGGCCGCCATTGAACAGTTGATCGGTAACGAGGGTTACTGTTTCGGGCCGCAGCCAGGGTTGGCTGATGTGTACTTGATCCCGCAGTTGTATGCCGCACAGCGCTTCAACGTGGCGCTGACGCAGTACCCGCGCATTGCCCGGGTAGCGGCACTGGCAGAAACACATCCGGCGTTTATCAAGGCGCATCCGGCCAATCAGCCTGATACACCTGCCTGACCAACTCCCGGATGCACAGGTTTTGTATGTGACACAAAACCTGTGGGAGCTGGCTTGCCTGCGATGGTAGCAACGCGGTTTTCCTGAAAGACCATATCGCCCGCATCGCGAGCAAGCCCGCTCCCACAAGTCCTTATTCCGCCCAGTTATGTCCGAAACCTTGAAAAGGCCACAGGCTTATTCCTGCGCACTTCAACGAGTTTTCTGGCGCCGCCTATACTGGCCAGTACCCCCATAATCGTTCGAGGGCCTGATGATGTTTGCTCTCATGCAAAGCGCTCAGCTTGAGTCGCTGCACCTCAGTGTAGACCCCGTTACAGGCCTTAAAGCCGTGATTGCCATTCATAACACTCGCCTGGGTCCAGCGCTGGGGGGCTGTCGTTATCTGGCCTATCCCAACGACGAAAGTGCTGTGGGCGATGCTGTCCGTCTGGCTCAGGACATGAGCTACAAAGCGGCGCTGGCCGGGCTGGCTGTGGGAGGGGGGCAAGCAGTGGTTGTGCGGGCGGCTCATGTCGATAGCCGTGCCGCGTTGTTTGAAGCCTTCGGCCGCTGTGTCGACCAACTGGACGGGCGCTATATCACTGCAATCGACAGCGGCACATCAACTGCCGATATGGACTGCATTGCCCAGCACACCCGGCATGTCACCAGCACCACCGCTGCTGGCGATCCTTCACCTCATACGGCCATGGGCGTATTTGCCGGTATCCGCAGCACCGCGTCCTCGCGTTTGGGCAGTGACAATCTCGAAGGCTTGCGCGTTGCAGTTCAGGGCCTGGGCAAAGTGGGTTACGCGCTGGCAGAGCAACTGCATGCAGCGGGCGCCGAGTTGTTGGTCTGCGATACCGACCCTGGCAAAGTGCGCCTGGCCATGGAGCAACTGGGCGCCCATCCGATTGCCTGCGAAGCCTTGCTCAGTACGCCGTGCGATATTCTTGCTCCGTGCGGTCTGGGCGGGGTGTTGAACTGGCACAGCGTGGCCCAACTGCGTTGCTCGGCTGTGGCCGGGTGTGCGAATAACCAGCTGACCAATCTGCAAGTGGCGGATCAACTCGAACGACGGGGTATTTTGTATGCCCCCGATTACGTCATCAATTCCGGCGGCCTGATCTATATGGCCTTGACCCATGAGGATGCAGCGCCCGAGGCCATCAACCAGCAGTTGCTGCAAATCAGCCAGCGCCTGACCGGCATCTATGCCCACGCTCAGGCCGAAAAGCGCTCGCCGGCAAGAGTCTCGGATGAGCTGGCGCATCAATTGCTCTATCCCAAGGATTAAGCACAGGCCAAATCCAGCCCCGGGCCACCCATGGCATAGCGCGACTCAAACTCAACCAGCCCCGCATGCACCTGCTGTAATGCTTCGATCTGGCTTGCCACAGCATGTTTTTTGCGGGCGATGGCGTTGCTCACCACCTCCCAGGGCAGTGTCTGGCCGCGATGCAGATCAAGAATGGCCTGCATTTCCTTGAGCTTGAAACCCAGCTGCTGTGCGCACTTGATAAATACCAGCAATTCGACGCTTTGCTCGCTGTAGATGCGATAGGCGCCACGGCGCTGGGGCCGCGGCAACAGGCCGATATCTTCGTAATGGCGAATGCTTTTGACGGTGGTGCCCGACAACTGGGCGGCTTTGCCGATGTACATGAAAAGTCCTTTTAAGCGCCGCCCGCCGGGTTATTCATTGGCGAGCTTGCGTGCCTCTTGAAGCCAGGCGTTTCTTTGGGGTGACGTGGCGTCGAGGATCGGGCCAAACGTCAGGGTGGCGGTGGGTTTTATGCCACAAAACGCCAGGGTGTTTTTACGTATTTGATGCAGCCCCGGCATGCGGTATACCCATTTGTAGTACCACGGCGGAGTGTCCATGGTCACCAGCAGGTGTGCGCTGCGGCCTTTGAGCAGCTTGTCGGGGAAGGCCTTGCCCTTGCGGTATTGAAAGGCAAAACCGGGCAGCAGGATGCGGTCGAAAAAGCCTTTGAGCACTGCGGGGATTCCGCCCCACCAGATCGGGTAGACCAGTACCAGATGCTCGGCCCAGAGGATATTGGCCTGTGCCTGAAGCAAATCAGGCTCCAGTGCCTGGACCTGCTGGTAGCCTTCGCGCAGCACCGGGTCAAAGTGCAGGGCGCCCAGGCGCATGACGCGCACATCGTGGCTGGCATCCCTGGCTGCTGCTATATAGCTTTCTGCCAGTGCGCTACAGAAACTGTTTGTGCCGGGGTGACCGAGAATCACCAGTACTCGCTTGCTCATCGTGACGCCAACCTGAAAGAGGGCCTTTGAGGTTAGAGGCTGCCCCGTAGGGGAGAGTCAAGCGAGGACCGGGTGCGATTACTCGCTGTCGACCAGCAACTCGGACAGGGCGTCCGGCTGGCTCTTGAAGGCCTTGGCAAATACATCGCGATTTTTCGCCATGTAGATACCGGCTTCTTCGACCTGCTGCTCGCTCAGCGACGGCACGGCCTTTTGCAATACTTCTGCCAGCAACTCGGCCAGCTCCAGCATTTTGTCATGACGGTCAGCTTCGGCTTTATCCATGAACAAACGCTCCAGATCTCGGCTGCTGCGGTATACCACTTCGACGGCCATTTACCACCTCATATGCCTTCACGTAAATTATCTTGCGATTACTGTATTTATATACAGCGAAAAGGATAAGCCAATCACCGGGATTTGAATAGCGGCTTTTTCACTCTAGCCGTAATTGGTGTGCGTGGCGGGGGCGGGCGTGTCTAATAGCTGCCCGCAGTCATCTTATGTTGGATCTCACCTGTGGGAGCGGGCTTGCTCGCGATAGCAGCGACGCGGTGTACCTGTTTGTTAGACCGCGCAGCCCCCATCGCGAGCAAGCCCGCTCCCACAGGTGAAGTCACTTGCGCTTGCACATGGCCTTTTTTCTGCATGTAAAAGCGTCATATGCATCGCGGATGATCCGTTCGAGTCGATTCAAGGAGCTGCATCGTGAGAGTTAACAAAGCTGAGAAGCTACGTCGCCAGGTTCATGAACTGGCCGAATCGATGGGCAATCTGTTCGTCGAAACCTTCCATTACCTGGCGCTGTTTGCCATTGGCGCGGTCACTGCCTGGGCGGCGGTGATGGAGTTTCTGGGGATGGTGGAGAAGGGCAATATTTCTATCGATGACATCCTGCTGCTGTTTATCTACCTCGAACTGGGGGCCATGGTCGGGATTTACTTCAAGACCAACCATATGCCCGTGCGTTTCCTGATTTACGTGGCGATCACGGCGCTGACCCGTTTGCTGATTTCCAACGTGTCCCATCACAACCCGCCAGACATGGGGGTGGTGTACCTGACCGGGGCGATTCTGTTGCTGGCGTTTGCCATTCTGGTGGTGCGTTATGCGTCGTCGCAGTTCCCGTCGGTGAAGATCGAGAACCCCCATCGCAAGACCGGTGCCGGCTCCGGTGAGCATCCGGAAGTGGAGAAGGGCGAGCTGTAAGCGCCTCTCACAAAAAAAGGCGGGCTTACCGAAGTAAGCCCGCCTTTTTTATGCGTCCTGGACGCGGTATCAGCTATTGAGTTCGAGTTCTTTTTCTTTCTCTAAAAACTCTTCTTCCAGCAGGGCGTCAGCGCTCTGCTTTGGCTCTTTTGCCTCAAACCCTTCCGGGGCGAGGGTCACTGTACGTTTGCCACGCAGCTTGCCGAACAGGTGTTCCAGAGCGTGCTCCAGCTTTTGAGCGGCACCCTCCACAGCCTGGGTCAGTGAGTCAGCGTCGTGGGATACAAGAATCGGCTGGTGTCCTTTAGGTCGAGCCTCCATTTTGCAACGTTTGTCCTTGGGACCGGACTTGCCACCATTTTCATCACTGAGATGGACCTCGACTCGGGTCAGATCTTCCAAATGGCGTTCGAGCGTTACCTCGACAGTTGCAGTTACCCAATCCTGGGTGCGTTTGTCACTGTCGATGTGTTTATCGGAAAAGACGTGAGTAAGCATAGTTCTTCCCTTATATAAGCGTGCTCGTGTGAGGTCTGACGGCCTCGTATGTTCAAAGGTTCAACGTCATCGCTCAGTTACAGTGTTTGGGCCGATGAGCAAATATTTCAAGCACTATTTTCAGGAAGTCTCGCAAGTCGTGACCGGCGTCATTCTTTGTCTGTAGGAAAAGCCCGCGTGTGCGGGCTTTGGTCGATTTGAATCAAAATGCGACAGAGGTCTGCACGTAGAGCGTGCGTGGCTCGCCCACGTATTTGCCCTTGTTGTTGTCGTCAAACGAGCGGGTGTAGTACTCGTGATTGAGGATGTTTTTGACCCCGACGGCCACGTTCAGGTCGGACAGTTGATGACCGAAGTCATAGCCCACGCGGCTGTTGAACACCATGTAGCCGGGGATCAGGCCGGTGCTGCCGTCAGCGCTTTCGGCGCGGGTGTTGGCATTATCGGCGAACTGGTTGCTCTGGAAGGTGCTGTCCAGGTTGGCTTTCCATGGGCCTTCGGTATAACCGACGCCGATGCTGCCCTTGTTTTTCGAGGAGAACGGCACACGATTGCCCTTGTTCGGCCCATCTTCGCGGATGGTTGCGTCAACATAGGCGTAGCTGGCGTATACGTCGAAACCGGCCAGTACCGGGCTCAGGCCATCAAGCGCGTAGTTGACGCTGGCCTCGATGCCCTGATGCCGGGTCTTGCCCCGGGCGATCACTGTATCGGTGGTCTGGTTGCTGTCGTACTGGTTGTTGAAATTGATCAAAAATGCGCCTATCTCCGCGCGCAGGTTGCCATTGTCGTAGCGTGTGCCGAGTTCCCAGGTGCGCGCTTTCTCAGGTTTTACTTCGCCACCGCTGACGCGGTTGGGCATCTGGCTGTACTGCACGCTGCCGAAAGAACCTTCGGTGTTGGCGTAAAGATTCCAGCTGTCGGTGACGTGGTACATCACGTTCAGAGCTGGCAGCGGGGTGTTGTAGTCGCCCTTGTATTTGACGTTGGTCAGCAGGTTGGTTTGCTGCTGTTCGATCATCTCGTAGCGAATGCCGGGGGTGAAGGTCCATTTGCCGATATCGATTTTGTCATCGATAAAGAACGCATGGGCTTCGGTGGCGCCACGGGTGTCGCGGTCATTGCGGCTGTTGCTGGTGGGCAGCTCGTTGGCCGCAATCGGGGTGCGGTAGCGCAGTTCATGGCCAGCTTCGTTGATATAGCGATAGCCCGCGCCCACTTCGTGGCTGCTGTTGCCCAGGTCAAAGCCTTGGGCAATGCGGGTTTCGATGCCGCGCACCCAGTATTCACGGGGTGACAGCGAGAGGAAGCTGCCCTGGTCCAGATAACCGCTACGCAGGGTTTTGGTGAAGAAGCTGTTGACCGTGAATTCGCGGCGATCTTCCTGGTAGCGATAACCGAAGTTGACCAGGGTGCGACGGCCCCAGAACTTGTCGTTCGGGCGGGTCGACTGGTATGGGTCGGCCTTGTAAGCCGCAGTGCTCAGGCCGCCGGGCATATCGGCTTGACCATCGTAGTACTGGGCCATGGCGTGCAGACTGTTGGCTTCGTCGATCTGGTAGTTACCCTTGAGGATCAAGTCGTCGATGCGTGTGTCGCTGTGCTCGCGCCAGTCGCCGCCGCGCACGCCGGAGTACAGCAGGGCGCCGCCCAGGCCATTGTCGGCGGTGCCGCCTGCCAGCAGGTTGGCGGTTTTCTTGAAGCCGTCCTGGGAAGATGACGGGCTGGTCTCGGTCTGCATACCGAGTTTTACGGTGGGCTCGTCAGGAATGGCGCGGGTTACGAAGTTGACGATACCGCCCACGTTTTGCGGGCCATAACGCACGGCACCGCCACCGCGCACGACGTCTACCGCGTCCATATTGCCCATGCTGATGGGAGCAAACGACAACTGTGGCTGGCCGTAAGGGGCGAAGGGTACCGGAATGCCGTCCATCATCACGGTGGAGCGGGCCGCCAGCCGCGGGTTAAGCCCGCGAATGCCGAAGTTGAGCGCCATATCGTGGCTGCCGGTGCCGTTGTTTTCCGGGGCATTCACGCCGGGGATGCGGTTGAGCACTTCACGGGCACTGGTCGCGCCCTGGCGTTCGAAGTCTTCGCGGCGGATCACGTCTCGCGCGCCGGGGTGTTCAAATACGTTGGTTTGCGCCGCATCGCCCAGCCAGTCGCCGACCACGCTGGAAGTGCCCAGCTCAATGCTTGTTGGCGCTGTCGAGGTGCTTGCCGGTTGCAGGCTATACGCCCCTTGGCCTTCGGTGCGCGCTTGCAGGCCGGTGCCTTCGAGCAAGGCTTGCAAGCCTTGCTCTGGGTCGTAGGTGCCTTCCAGGCCCTTGCTCTGAATGCCGCTGGCGGCTGCGGAACTGAAGGAGATCAATACCCCGGCTTCACGACCGAACTGGTTCAGGGCGTTTTCCAGCGACGAGGGCGCGATGTGATAAACCTTGGCGTCGGCCAGGGCCATCGGCAGGACGCTGAAACTCAAACTGGCGCCTAGTAGCAAACGGGCCAGAGACGTGAGGCGAAAGGGCTGAGCGGGCATGAAAGGGGTCCTGAGAAGATGAGAATCGAAGTGGCTTACCTTCTCTGTCACGGCAGATTTGAAATCAGCTCATCTTTTTTGAAATTAATGCAGATCCCTTGTGGGAGCGGGTTTTGGTGTGTGGTCAGGCTCTTGCTTCTACCGTTACCCAGTACCGGGTAAAGCGTTTGATCCGCACCGGCAAGCTGACCGTGAGCAGGTCCAGAACCCGCTCACTGTCGTCCACCGGGTAGGTGCCGGAGATGAGCAAATCTGCGACTTTCGGGTCGCAGTTGAGCTGGCCACGACGATAGCGGCCCAGTTCACCGAGAAAGTCAGCCAGACGCATATGGGCGGCTACCAGCATGCCGTCGGTCCAGGCGCCGCTCCCGGCATCCAGCGGATGTGGCGGGTTCCAGGCCTGGCGGTTGAAACTCAGTTGCTGATGGCGCTCAACCCATAACGGGCTGCCCGGGTGTGCCGTGGGCGTGAGCGCAACCCGGCCATCAAATACCGCGATCTCGGTACGGTCGGTGAACTGACGCAGATTCAGGCGTGCGCCCTGTGGCTGCAAGCTGCCGTCGGCGGTCAGTACCTGCAAGGGCCGTGAATCCTGGGCTGCGGTCAGCAGTATTTCGCCTTCGAGCAGGCGGATTACCCGCTGCTGAGCATCGAATTTCACATCAATCGAACTGGCGGTGTTGAGCTGGATCTGACTGCCATCGTGCAATTGCACTTTGCGCCGCTGGCCCACCGGGCTGCTGAAGTCTGCCAGTAGCGGGGTGATGGGCAGTTGATCACGCAAGCCATAGGTCAGCGCGGACCCTGCGCCCAACAACAGCAGTAGCTTCAGGGCCTGGCGGCGACTGCTGCTTTTCGGCGCATTAAGGGCCGCGTGGGCCAGCGGCGACGACAGGCCGCGCAAGCGCTGGTTGATCCGCTGAATATGATCCCAGGCCCGCTGGTGTTCACTATGGGCCTGCAACCAGTGTTCCCATACCTGCTGACGCTGTGGGCTGAGGGCACCTTCCTGCATTTCGATCAGCCAGCTTACGGCTTGCTCGGCGACGGCGGAACCTATGTCCGCTGGTGCATTGAACGCGCCGTTCACAGGGCGAAGTAGCAGCGCAGGGCTGCCTTGCTCAAGTGGCGTTTGACCGTGGCCACCGAAACGCCCAGCCGGGCACCGATTTGGGCATGGCTCAGGCCATCGATCTGGGCCAGCAAAAAGGTCCGTTTAACCGGGGAGGGCAGGCCATCGAGCAACTGGTCCAGCTCCATCAGGGTTTGCAGAATGATTGCCCGCTCTTCTTCGCTGGGCGCAACCAGCTCTGGCATCTCGGCGAGTGCCTGCAGATAAGCGCGTTCCAGATCCTGGCGGCGGTAGTGATTGAACAGCACACGCTTGGCGACCACGGTCAAAAAAGCCCGGGGTTCGTTCAGGGTTGGGGTTTCGCGAGCGGTCAGCAGCCGCATAAAGGTGTCCTGGGCCAGGTCGGCGGCACTCTGCGGGCAGCCCAGCTTGCGCCGCAACCAGCCCGTGAGCCAGCTGTGGTGGTCCTGATACAGAACCTCGACGGTGTTTGACTGCGGCAACGACCACTCCAGCTGCGCTGAAAACGCTTTAGAGAACAAGAATTGTTCGCATTGTAGAGGTGGCTGATTGCATTGAGCAATTACCACTGATCAATGTTGTGGGTACTGGCCGTCATCTGCTTTTGCATATGAGAATATTTATCATTAGTATCGCTTTCCTTTTTGACCTGCGCACCGATGTCCATGACCCCGCCCGAACTCAAGGATGGCCCCGCTAGCGAACCGCGCCATGGACGGGCGCATTTTCTGCAGGTGTTTCTCAGCCAACGTCCGCAAATGGAAGCCCTGGTGAGCCGCCGCGTGGGTTGTCGGGCCACGGCTGCCGACCTGGTCCAGGACTTGTTCCTGCGTTTCTGGCGTCGGCCGCTGGTGCAAGTTGAGGAACTCAGCACTTATTTGCTGCGTTGCGCGGGCAATATCGCCATCGACCATTTGCGCAGCGAAGGCACTCGCGGGCGGGCCAGCCAGCACTGGCAGCCGGAGGTGGATGCACGAAGCAGCGAACCGCAAGCGGCACTGGAGGCGGGCAATGATTTGCGTCAGGTCGAGGCGGCCTTGCGCGGTTTGCCCGAGCGCACGCGGCATATCTTTTTGCTCAACCGGATTCACGGTCGCACCTATGCCGAGATCGCCAAGGTCATGGGCGTGTCCCAAAGTGCCGTCGAAAAACATATGATGCGCGCCCTTGAGGCCTGCAAGGCCAGTTTGCGTGAACCGCCATCAGGGACAGCGTTGTGAGCAGCCATTCGAAAATCCCCGTCACCCCCGAGCAGGAGTGCACCGCGCTGGCATGGCTCAGCGTGTTGCACGATCAGCCCGACAGCGGTGATCAGGCCACTTTCAGCCGCTGGCTGCAGGCCGATCCTGCCCATGCTGAGGCTTATGCCCAGGCGCAAGTGGTGTGGGAACTGAGCGAAGTGGCGGGCAGCACCCTGGCGGCCGAAGAAGCCCTGGTGATGCAGGGGTATCTGAACGCGATGAACACATCCCGACGTAGCCGCCTGTGGCACTGGTCCGGCGGGCTGGCCGTTGCGGCATGCTTGCTGATGATGGTCGGCGTGATTGCCGGTTGGCAGCCCGCGCGGTGGGTGGATGATCTTGGGGCTGATTATGTCAGCGCACCGGGGCAAGTGCGTACGCTGGTGCTGGCCGATAAATCACAGGTCACCCTCGATGCCGACAGTGCCATTGCGGTGAACTTCAGCGGTGGCGAGCGGCATGTGCAGTTGCGCCGTGGCGTGGCGTTTTTTCATGTCACCCATACCGGCGAGCCATTTGTTGTGGATGCCCAAGGCGGCGAAGCGCGGGTATTGGGCACTGAATTTGAAGTGCGCCTGCAACCGGGTGGTGCGCAGGTGACGGTGTTGTCCGGGCGGGTAGGGGTCAAGGCCAGCAAGGATGGAACGCAGCAGGTTCTTACTGCGGATCAGCAGTTGGCCTACGACGCTGGCGTGACCGATACGCTGCATCGCGTCGACAGCCAGGCCCGACTGGGTTGGCGCTCGGGCTGGCTGACCTATTACAAGACGCCGCTGGCCGATGTGGTGGCGGATCTCAAGCGTTACTACCCTGGGCAGATACTGTTGCTTGATAGCCAGTTGGGTGCACAGCGCATCAGCGGCAGTTTCCCGAGCAAAGACCCGCAGGCAGTGCTCAACTCGTTGCAAGGCGTGCTGGGGTTTGAACAGCACAAGATGTTTGGGCTGATTGTTTTGCGCTGACTGCTCCCCTCACCCCAACCCTCTCCCGGAGGGAGAGGGGGCCGACCGAGTCGATTCCAGATTCGATGTAATAACTTCAGATTGCAGAAAATCTCAAGCATCTCCCAATTGACTTCCTCTCCCTCCGGGAGGGAGAGGGAGCCGGCCGATTCGATTACAGATTCGATGTATTACCTTCAGATTGCAGAAAGTCTCAAGCATCTCCCAATTGATTTCCTCTCCCTCCGGGAGGGAGAGGGAGCCGGCCGATTCGATTACAGATTCGATGTATTACCTTCAGATTGCAGAAAGTCTCAAGCATCCCCCAATTGGCCCCCTCTCCCTCTGGGAGAGGGCTGGGGTGAGGGAAAAGGGTTAAACACCCAATTATTTTTCAACCGCAGGTGAGGTAACCCCCACCCCCATCCGTGTAGTGCTTGAAAATGCGAAAAATTCGTATTCCGTATCGAGTCGACACACAGGTCATGAGCATGAAGTCCAGGGCAAGTTCGGTGAAACAGTGGTTGGGCGCTTCTGCTTTTTTGATGGCGGGACTGGCGCTGAGTCCGCTGTGCGTGGCAATCGCAGACGAGGCCACGCAACAGCAGGTCGCCGCGATGTTCGATTTCAACCAGCCGGCCAAACCGCTGCCCCAGGCCCTGAACGATTTTTCCCGCCTTACCGGCCTTAGCGTGGTCTACACCGATGAAGCGCCCTTTGGCCTGCAAGCCCCTGCGATCAAAGGCCATATGAGCGCGGATCAGGCCTTGCAACGTCTGCTCGCGCAGTCGGGCCTCACGGTGCGTCGTACCGATGCCAATACCTTTGCCCTCGAACCCCAGCCCATGGCAGGTGCCCTGAATCTGGGCGCTACCAGCATCACCTCGCAGGCAGCAATTGACACCAGCTATCAGCCACCCGCGAATACATCAGTCATGCGCGGCACAGGATCGAACATGGAGATCCCGCAGACCGTCAACGTGGTCGCCGCCCAAGTGATTCGCGACCAGGCACCGCGCAATCTGGATGACGCCCTGAACAACGTCAGCGGCATCACCCAGGGCAACACGCTGGGCAGCACCCAGGACTCGGTAATGAAGCGCGGTTTTGGTGACAACCGCGACGGTTCGATCATGCGCGATGGCATGCCGCTGGTGCAGGGCCGGGCGATGAATGCCACCACCGAGCGGGTCGAAGTGCTCAAGGGGCCAGCTTCGTTGCTCTACGGGATTCAGGACCCGGGCGGGGTGGTCAACGTGGTCAGCAAAAAGCCACAGCTGGAGCAGTACAACGCGCTGACCGTGCGCGGCTCCACCTATGGTTCCGGCAAGAACGGCAGCGGCGGCAGTCTGGACAGCACCGGCCCGCTGGGTGATTCGGGGCTGGCGTACCGGATGATCATCGACCACGAAGACGAAGATTACTGGCGCAATTTCGGTGTGCATCGTGAAACACTGATTGCCCCGTCGCTGGCCTGGTATGGCGACAACACCCAGGTGTTGTTGGCTTATGAACACCGCGAATTCCTGACCCCCTTCGACCGGGGCACGGCGATCAACCCGGCCACCAACCATCCGCTGGATATCCCGGCCACACGGCGGCTGGATGAGCCGTTCAATAATATGGAAGGGCGCTCGGACCTGTATCGCCTTGAAGTCGATCACGACCTTAACGACGACTGGAAAGCCCATTTCGGCTACAGCTGGAACCGCGAAACCTACGATGCCAGTCAGGTGCGTGTCACCAAGGTCAATGCTGATGGTTCCCTGACCCGTAAAATGGACGGCACCAAAAATGCCATCACCACTGACCGTTTTTCCACCGTCAGCCTGCAGGGCAAGGTGCAGGCCGCGGGCATGCAGCATGACCTGGTGTTCGGCTTCGATGACGAGTACCGCAAAATCTATCGCGCCGATCTGATCCGTCAGGACAGCATATCCAAGTTCTATTATGACAACCCGGTGTATGGCAATGAAGTTGCCGGTACTACGGTCAGCGCCAGTGACAGCAACCAGACCGACTTGCTGCGCAGCGATTCATTGTTTGCCCAGGACTCCATTCACCTGACCGACCAATGGATTCTGGTGGCTGGCGCACGCTTTCAAAAATACGATCAGTTGGCCGGCAAAGCCATTCCGTTCAAGGTCAACACTGACACCAACGGTGTAAAGTGGGTTCCTCGAGCCGGACTGGTATACCGCTACACCGATGAACTGTCGTTTTATGGCAGCTACACCGAATCATTCAAACCCAACTCCACGATCGCACCTCTGACCGGTGGGGTGGTGCTGGATTCGGCCATTGCGCCGGAGCAGTCAAAATCCTGGGAGCTGGGCGCCAAGCTTGATATTCCGGGGCGTATCACCGGTACGGTGGCCCTGTACGACATCAAAAAGCGCAATGTACTGGTGTCCTCCACCGTGGACGACGTCACCGCCTACTCAGCGGCAGGTGAAGTCCGTTCGCGTGGGCTGGAACTGGATGTCAGCGGCCAGTTGAGCGACAACTGGAGCCTGATCGGCAGCTATGCCTGGACCGATGCCGAAGTGACCAAAGACACCACCTACCAGGGTATGCGCTTGCAGAACGTGGCTAAAAACAGCGGTTCGCTGTCAGCGGTGTATGACTTTGGCAGCATCGTCGGCGGCGACAACAAGCTGCGAGTGGGCGCGGGGGCCCGTTATGTGGGCGAACGGGCAGGGGATGCACTGAACGATTTCGACCTGCCGGGCTATACCGTGGCGGATGCGTTCGCTACCTACGACACCCGGATCGAAGGGCAGAAGGTCAAGTTCCAGGCCAACGTCAAAAACCTGTTTGACCGCACCTATTACACCTCGGCGGCCAGCCGTACATTTGTTTCCATGGGTGATGCGCGGCAGTTGACCTTCTCCAGTACGCTGGAGTTTTAACGACTTTGTCCTGTTTTTAGGTGTCTCTGACTTCCTACAAGAAATAAGGAAATGTCACTAATAACGCTTTAAGTTGACCCTCTAACTCCTTCAAAGCTACGAAGTCGAAAAATCAACAGGTGCGGGCTCTTCTCGCACCTGTTATCAACCACTTCTCTGCGCTATCTCCTGCGCAATACCAGTCATGCAAGGCCTCGCCCACCACCACGAAGGCTACTCATCAATGAAACCACTACACGTAGTATTGGCTGTATTGATCACGGCAATCTGGGGTGTCAACTTCTCGGTAATCAAGCTGGGGTTGGCAACCGTAGATCCGTTTATTCTTGCGGGCATCCGCTTCAGTCTCTGTGCGTTGCCAGCGATTTTCTTTATCCGCAAGCCCGATGTGCCCTGGCGGTACATCATTGGTTACGGGCTGCTGTTCGGCATCGGCCTGTGGGGTATCGTAAATCTGGGTATCAAGGCAGGACTCTCGGCAGGTATCGCCTCGCTGGTGCTTCAGTTCAGCGCATTCTTCACCATCCTGTTGGGTGGATGGGTGTTCAAGGAAGCGCTTACACGCTTTCAAGTGCTGGGCATGCTGATCGCACTTGTCGGGCTTACGTGCATCATCATGGTCAGCGATGGCTCAGTAAGCCTGTCAGGCGTGTGTCTGGTGCTGGTTGGCGCGGCCTCGTGGAGCGTCGCCAATATCATCAACAAAAAGGCCAGTACCAAGGATGTCTTCGGCTTTCTGGTCTGGTCCAGCGCCTTTTCGCCGATTCCTCTGTTCGCTCTCGACTACGCGGTTAACGGCAGCTCCGGGTATGTCACATTCGTCAACCAGGTCGACACGACAGCGGTGCTGTCGATTCTGTTTCAGGTTTATCCCAATACCCTGTTTGCCTACTGGATTTGGAACTCGCTACTCAAGACGTACCCGGTTTCAACCGTAGCGCCACTGTCGTTGTTGGTTCCGATCTTCGGCATGCTCGGATCGGTTTTAATATTCAACGAAAGTGTGCCGTTTAATAAATTACTGGCAGTGGTTCTGATTGTGCTTGGTTTGGCAGTTGGTCTTTATGGGCAACGTATTTTCAATATTATGTTCAAACGTTCTGAACCTACTTGAATATGAATAGGCGTTGATTACTTAAACACCGCCCGATACTCCCCCGGCGTCCCGCCCAGGCTTTGCTTGAAGCGGTTGGCAAAGTGGCTGGCGCTGGCGAAGCCGCAGGCCAGCGCTACATCGCCCACCGCCAGGGTGCTGTTGCGCAGCAAGTGGCGGGCGCGAGCCAGACGCCGGGCCAGCAGGTATTGATGGGGCGGCACGCCGAAGCTTTGGCGAAACATGCGCGCAAAGTGATACGGCGACAGCGCACACTGCCCCGCCAGTTGGCCGATGCTTAGCGGCTCGGCCAATTGGTGCTCGATAGAGTCGATCAACTGGCGCCGTTGGTAGGCCGCCAGCCCGCCCTTGAGTTGCAATCCATCACGCAAACCCACCTGGGATAGCACGGCATGGTCGAGCAGGGCGCTGGCCATGCTGCTGGTGAGCAGGCGCTCGCCGGGTTCTTCCCAGTTCATGCTGATCAGTTGGTGAAAGCGCCGGGTTTGCTGCTCGTCATCCTCAAAGGTGATTTCACGCAATTGCAGTTCCCGTGGTTCGCGATCGAGCAGGGCGATGCAGCCCAGGGCAAACTGCTCCTGGCTGACATACACATGGGCCAGGCGAATCTCGCCATTGATCACCCACGCCGACCGGTGCCCGGCAGGCAGCACGCAAAGCTTGCCCGGCGCACCTTTGGCTGCGGGCGTCTCGCGACGAAAGGTGCCGGTGCCCCCTGAGAGGTAACACGACAGGGTGTGGTGGGTCGGCGCTTCGTAGTCGCGGGTGTCGTGGTGATTGCTCCACATGGCCGCAGCCATGCCGTCGCCCAGCTCGGCGCTGTGCTCCAACCGTGCATTGGGCGAGCGGCCCATGGCTTGAAAGACTTGCAGGGATTGCAGTGTGTGCATGGTCAGTTCTCCAACGCTTTGCATCCTACTCCGTCGCGTCCCGGCTGCCAGCCCCAGGCCAACAAAAGCGCAAGAATCTGCAAGCGCGCGCACAAGCCTGGGCACAGACTGCAAGCCATTGTCTGGAGTGCGCCATGAATCTGTTTTTGTATGTATTGACCGTGCTGATCTGGGGCACCACCTGGATTGCCCTGAAGCTGCAACTGGGGGTGGTAGCCATACCTGTGTCCATCGTTTATCGCTTTGGCCTGGCGGCGCTGGTGCTGTTTGCCGTGTTGTTGCTTAGCCGCAAATTGCAGGTGATGAACCGGCGCGGGCATTTGATTTGCCTGGCTCAGGGGCTGTGCCTGTTTTGCGTCAACTTTATGTGTTTCCTTACCGCCAGTCAGTGGGTGACCACGGGGTTGATTGCGGTAGTGTTTTCTACTGCCACGCTATGGAATGCACTGAATGCGCGGATTTTCTTCAAGCAGAAAATCGCCAGTAATGTCATCGCCGGTGGGGCCTTGGGGCTGTTCGGGCTGGGCTTGCTGTTCTGGCCGGAGTTGAGCGGGCATACCGCTACACCGCATATCTTGCTTGGCCTGGGCCTGGCGTTGATCGGCACCCTGTGTTTTTCGGCGGGCAACATGCTGTCGAGTTTGCAACAGAAGGCCGGGCTCAAGCCGCTGACCACCAATGCCTGGGGCATGTTCTATGGCGCAGGCATGCTGGCGCTGTACTGCGCGGTTAGCGGCATCCCGTTCGATATGGAATGGAACACGCGTTATATCGGCTCACTGCTGTATCTGGTGATACCGGGTTCGGTGATCGGTTTTACGGCGTACCTGACTTTGGTCGGGCGCATGGGGCCGGAGCGCGCGGCTTATTGCACGGTACTGTTTCCGTTGGTGGCGCTTAACGTCTCGGCTTTTGCCGAAGGCTACCAGTGGACCACCCCGGCGTTGGCCGGGCTGGTGCTGGTGATGCTGGGTAACGTGCTGGTGTTTCGCAAGCCCAAGCCTGCGGCGCTGCAAACCAGGATGGCGTGAGAGCAGTACACAGTTAAAGGCAAAAAACGATCAGCCCTTGAACACCTGCGGGTTGACCAGATCCTGCGGGCGCTCGCCCAGCAAGGCGCTGCGCAGGTTGGCCAGAGCACGGTTAGCCATGGCCTCGCGGGTTTCGTGGGTGGCTGAACCGATATGGGGCAGGGTGACCGCATTCTTGAGCTGGAACAGCGGTGATTCGCTCAACGGCTCCTTCTCATAAACGTCCAGGCCCGCGCCACGGATGGTGCCGTTCTGCAGGGCTTCGATCAGCGCAGCCTCGTCAACCACCGGGCCACGGGAGATATTCACCAGGATTGCACTTTTTTTCATCAGGCCCAGTTCGCGCTGGCTGATCAGGTGTTTTGTTTTCTCGCTGAGTGGCACCACCAGACACACGAAATCAGACTCTGCAAGGAGCTGGTCCAGGCTGCGGAACTGTGCGCCGAGTTCTTGTTCAAGCCCGGTCTTGCGGCTGTTGCCGCTGTACAGGATTGGCATGTTGAACCCCAAGCGGCCACGACGTGCCACGGCCGCGCCGATATTGCCCATGCCGACGATACCCAGGGTCTTGCCATATACATCGCTGCCAAACAGGGCGGGCGGCACGCTGGCTTTCCACTCGCCGGCCTTGGTCCAGGCATCCAGCTCCGCTACGCGGCGGGCGCTGCTCATGATCAGGGTAAACCCCAGGTCGGCGGTGCTTTCGGTCAGCACGTCCGGGGTATTGGTGAGCATGATGCCGCGCTCGTTGAAGTAGTCGACATCGTAGTTGTCGTAGCCCACCGATACGCTGGAGACCACTTCCAGTTGCCTTGCATTTTCCAGCTGCTTGCGGCCCAGCTTGCGACCGACGCCGATCAAGCCGTGGGCATGCGGCAGCGCCTCATCGAATTGGGCATTGATATCGCCCAGCTTGGGGTTGGGCGCGATGACATTGAAGTCCTGCTGCAGGCGCTCGATCATCGCAGGGGTGACACGGCTGAAGGCGAGTACGGTTTTTTTTGTGCTGGAAAGGCTCATCGGAACAAGGCTCATCGGCTGTCGGGAATGTAAGCACGCTAACATTCATTGCCGATTATTGCAGCGCCCCTGCGTGTTCAGATCGCGCTAAAGCGCCGTGCCAGCTCCTGCTCGCCGAACTGCTCGATGATGAAGTCGACAAAAACCCGGGTTTTCCCGGGTAACAGTTTGTGTTCGGCGTAGTAGATCGAAATATTGCCGTCGTCGACATACCAGTCAGCCAGGACGCGCTGCAGTTCGCCGCTGCGCAGGTAGGGAACGGCAAAGGGCATGCTCACCAAAGCTACTCCAAGGCCTTGGGATGCGGCAACGCAGGCGGCCTGGGAGTCGCTCATGGTCATACGTGCCTTGAGGCTCAAGGGCGCTTGTTCACGGGTACGACTGGTCAGTTGCCAGGTGCGCACGCGGCCGGTTTGCGGGGAACGGATCAAAATGCCGTAGCAGTGCTCCAGGTCGACGGGGGTCAGGATGGCCGGGTGTTGCGCCAGGTAGTCGCCAGACGCGACCAGTACGCGGTGGGCTGGCGTCAACCTGCGCGCCACCACACCTTGCGGCAGCTCGAAGCCGCCACCGATGGCCGCGTCGAAGCCTTGGCCGATCAGGTCGATCTGGCGGTTATCAAAGTGCCAGTCGGGAGTGATTTCCGGATAACGGCGTAAAAATTCGCCCAGCAGCGGCACGATGTACATCACGCCGGTGAGTACGCCCATGCTGACTTTGAGTGTGCCCACGGGTCGGCCTTCGGCGCTGGCAAGGTTCGCCACTGCGTTCTGAATGGTCGTCAGGCTTGGCCCCACCTCCGCCAAAAACAACTTGCCAGCTTCGGTCAGGGTCAGGCGACGGGTGCTGCGCTGGAACAAGCGCACACCGACCCGGCTCTCGAGTTTGGCAACACTTTTGCCCACTGCCGCCGGTGTCAGGCTCAGTCGACGGGCTGCTTCAGCAAAGCTGCCGACTTCTGCGCTGCGAATGAAACATTCGATACTGCTAAAACTTTCCATGGTCGCCATTCACAACTTTTGGTTTACACAGACTATAGCAATCACGGTCTACCCGGTTTGCCGGGCGAGGTTAATACTCGGCTTCATTGCCAAGGCATCGGGCCTTGCAGCATCGGGAGTTGCACATGAGTACTTCAAACCTTCACGGTAAAGTCGCCTTGATCCAGGGCGGTTCACGAGGCATCGGCGCGGCGATCGTCAAGCGTCTGGCAGCCCAGGGCGCAGCGGTTGCCTTCACTTACGTCAGTTCTGCAAGCAAGGCACAGGACCTGCAAAACAGCTTGATTGCCAGTGGCAGCAAAGCGTTGGCGATTCACGCCGACAGCGCTGATGCCCAGGCAATTCGGGACGCGGTTGACGCCACCCGCAAAGCGTTCGGGCGTCTGGATATTCTGGTTAACAACGCAGGCGTACTGGCCGTTGGGCCGCTGGAGGATTTCAGCCTGGAGGACTTCGACCGCACCCTGGCCATCAACGTGCGCAGCGTTTTTGTCGCCACCCAGGCTGCTGCCAGGCACATGACCTCAGGCGGGCGCATCATCAACATAGGCAGCACAAACGCCGAGCGCATGCCGTTCGCTGGCGGCGGGCCGTATGCCATGAGCAAGGCTGCACTGGTGGGGTTGACCAAAGGCCTGGCCCGCGATCTGGGGCCGCGCGGTATTACCATCAATAACGTGCAGCCGGGGCCGGTGGACACCGACATGAATCCGGCTTCAGGCGAGTTTGCCGAGAGCCTCATACCGTTGATGGCGGTAGGACGCTATGGTACGGCAGAAGAGATTGCCAGCTTTGTCGCTTATCTGGCAGGGCCGGAAAGTGGCTATATCACCGGTGCCAGCCTGATGGTGGATGGCGGATTCAGCGCCTGATATGCACAAGGCGTGTGTGGGAGCGGGCCTGCCTGCCCCCACAAGGGCTGGAGGGGATCAGCTGTACGTCGCCAGCTCGCTCTGGTGCGCCGCCAGAATCTCCGGCAACGAGCTTTTCAAATACTCGACCCAGGTCTTGATCTTGGCATCCAGGTACTGGCGTGACGGATAGATGGCGTACAGGTTCAGTTCCTGCGAGCGGTACTTGGGCAGCATGCGTACCAGCGTGCCGTTGCGCAGGCCTTCGATAGCGGCATACACCGGCAACACGCCGACGCCCATGCCGCTGGTGATCGCGGTTTTCATCGCATCGGCGGAGTTGACCAGAAACGGCGAGGAATTGATCAGCACCATCTCTTGGCCTTCCGGGCCTTCGAACACCCATTTATCCAGGGCAATCACCGGGCTGACCAGGCGCAGGCAGGCATGGTTAAGCAGGTCGCTGGGCTTGAGGGCGGTGCCGTTGGCTTTCACATAGGCGGGCGAGGCACACACGATGCTGTAGGTGATGCCCAGGCGCTGGGACACAAAGCCTGAATCCGGCAGCTCGCTGGCCAGCACGATGGATACGTCGTAGCCCTCGTTGAGCAGGTCCGGTACACGGTTGGCCAGGGTCAGGTCGAAGGTCACATCCGGGTGGACCTTGCGGTAGCGGGCAATGGCGTCGATCACGAAGTGCTGACCGATGCCGGTCATGGTGTGCACTTTCAACTGGCCTGCGGGGCGCGAGTGAGCGTCGCTGGCTTCGGCTTCGGCTTCTTCGACATAAGCCAGAATCTGTTCGCAACGCAATAAGTAACGTTTGCCGGCCTCGGTCAGGGCGATGCGCCGGGTAGTACGGTTAAGCAAGCGGGTTTGCAGATGGGCCTCAAGGTTGGACACCGCCCGCGAAACGTTGGCGGTAGTGGTGTCCAGCATGGCTGCCGCAGCGGTGAAGCTTCCGGCTTCGGCCACGCAACTGAAGGCGCGCATATTTTGCAAAGTGTCCATGAAGTGCTCTCAAGGGGCGATATAGGGGACAACGACAACCAACAGCGACAAATTGTGACATGAAGTTTCAGGGTTTACAGGGAGGTTTTCATTCGACCAACGGATTATCCCAAGAACGGTAATAAAGATTCACATTTATGCCCGCTTATCGTTGCGCCTGCCAGGCCATAGACTTCTCTACCTCAAGCCTCCCCCCTCCTTTTCAGGAATTTGCAGCAGTGCAGCGTCGCATCAGCAGAGAGCTTAAAGCCCTCAGTGTTCTGGCTTTATCGTTAGCATTAAACGGCTGCATTGGTTTTGGTGGCATCGGTCCCAAAGACGCGATGTTGCCTGCCAATACCCTGGCCACCGACGAGGCGATTGAAAGCGCCGCGAAAGACGCGAACTGGCCCAAAGCCCAATGGTGGCACGCTTACGGCGACCCACAACTGGATCAATGGATCAGTATGGCTGTACAGGGTAGCCCAAGCATGGCCATGGCCGCTGCACGAGTGCGTCAGGCCAGGGCGATGGCGGGGGTTGCCGAGTCGGCCGAGTCACTGCAAATCGATGGCGAATCGACCCTCAAACGGCACAACTGGCCGTCGGATCAATTCTATGGCCCGGGCGCGCTGGACAACTCCACGACCTGGGACAACAACGCCGCGCTGGGCTTCAGCTTCGCCCTCGACCTGTGGGGCCGCGAAAGCAATGCCACCGAGCAGGCCGTGGACATGGCCCATATGAGCGTCGCTGAAGGGCGCCAGGCCCAGCTCGAATTGCAGAACAACGTGATTCGCGCCTATATCCAGTTGTCGCTGCATTACGCCCAGCTCGATATCGTCGAATCGACCCTGCATCAGCAAGAGCAGATTCTTGAGCTGGCGCAGAAACGTCTGGACGGTGGTATTGGTACCCATTTTGAAGTCAGTCAGGCGCAAGCGCCGCTGCCCGAGATCCATCGCCAGATCGATGCCCAGGAAGAAGAAATAGCCCTGACCCGCAACCAGCTTGCGGCGTTGGCCGGTAAAGGTCCGGGCGAAGGCGCACGGCTCAAGCGTCCGACCCTGGCGTTGAACACCGCGCTGAAGCTGCCATCAGCCTTGCCGGCGCAACTGCTGGGCCAGCGCCCGGACGTGGTTGCCAGCCGCTGGGAAGTGGCTGCCCAGGCCCGGGGCATTGATGTGGCGCACGCCGGTTTCTACCCCAACGTGGACCTGGTGGGCAGCATCGGCTTTATGGCCACTGGTGGCAGTGCGCTGGGCTTTTTGACCGGCAAGAAACTCAACTACAACGTCGGCCCGGCAATTTCGCTGCCAATTTTCGATGGCGGTCGTTTGCGCTCGGAACTGGGAGTGGCTTCTGGTGGGTATGACATGGCCGTGGCCAAGTACAACCAGACGCTGGTGAATGCGCTCAAGGGTATTTCCGATCAGTTGATCAAGCGCGAGTCGATGGACAAACAGCAGGTGTTCGCCGCCGAGTCGGTGGACGCTGCGCAAAAAACCTACGACATCGCCATGGTCGCTTTCCAGCGCGGGCTGACCGATTACCTCAATGTGCTGAACGCGCAAACCCTGTTGTTCAAACAGCAGCAAATTCAGCAGCAAGTCCAGGCTGCACGCCTGAGCGCCCATGCCGAGCTGGTGACCGCCCTGGGTGGTGGCCTTGGCGCGGGCTTTGACGTGCCCAGGGACGATCGTTATGTGCCCGACAAACCCCCGGCCATCATGGCTGTGTTCACTCATTAAATCCCCGATGGCTAATTTTGAGAGCCTGTAGATGAACCACTTGCCCGCCCCGGTACGCTGGCTGTATTCCCTGGAATGGCGCCGTGGCTTTTATGACTGGGCACGCAGCGATGGCGTGACCTGGGTGCATATTTTCAAAGTGCTGGTCGCCGCGTTTTTGACCCTGTGGCTGGCCATGCGTCTTGAGCTGCCACAACCGCGTACCGCGATGATCACCGTCTTTATCGTGATGCAACCGCAAAGCGGTCAGGTGTTCGCCAAAAGCTTTTACCGGTTTTTGGGCACCCTGACCGGCTCGGCGGTGATGGTCGCGCTGATCGCCCTGTTTGCGCAAAACACGGTGTTGTTTCTCGGCGCGATGGCGATCTGGGTGGGCATCTGCTCGGCCGGTGCGGCCCGTTGCCGTAACTTTCGCGCCTATGGCTTTGTCCTGGCCGGCTACACCGCTGCAATGGTTGGTCTGCCCGCACTGGCACACCCCGACGGTGCCTTTATGGCTGCGGTGTGGCGAGTGCTGGAGATCTCCCTGGGCATTCTCTGCGCAACCGTGGTCAGTGCCGCTATTCTGCCCAAGACCGCTGGCGCGGCGATGCATGACGCGCTGTATAAACGCTTTGGTGTATTTGCCGGCTTTGTTGCTCAGGGCTTGCGTGGCCAGTCCACCCTGGAAGCCTATGAAGCCAGCAATGTGCGTTTTATCGGTGAAAGCGTGGGCCTGGAAGGCATGCGCAGCGTTACGGTATTTGAAGACCCGCACATGCGTCGGCGCAGTGGTCGCCTGAGCCGTTTGAATAGCGAGTTCATGGCCATTACCACGCGCTTCAATGCCCTGCACCAGTTGCTTGCGCGCCTGCGCAGCCGTGGGGTGGTGGACGTGGTGTCGGCCATCGAACCCGAGCTGGAAATACTCTCACAGTTGCTCGATATCTATACCGGTCGCCCGTTGACCGATAAAGACGCGGCCTTGCTGGCCGAGCAGCTGGATGCCTTCAAGGCAAGCCTGCCGGGGCATGTGCGTGCGCTGCGGGTGAAGTTTCTGGAGAGTGAACCCAGCCCCTCGGACTTTCTCGATTTCAACACTGCGTACGAACTGCTGTTTCGTTTTGTCGACGACCTGCATAACTACGCACTGACCCACGCCTCGCTGGCCGACCATACCCACGAACGCGAGCGCTGGGACCAGCCGTTTATCTCGCAAACCAACTGGTGGTCAGCGGCAGCTTCGGGGATTCGGGCGGCATTTATCCTGGCCGTGCTCGGTACCTACTGGGTGATGACGGCCTGGCCCAGCGGCGCCATGATGACCTTGATTGCCGCCGCCACTGTCGGTTTGTCGGCGGCCACGCCTAACCCCAAGCGCATGGCCTTTCAGATGGCTTGCGGCACATTCCTCGGGGCGTTGATCGGCTTTGTCGAGATGTTCTTCGTGCTGCCGCATATCGACGGCTTCCCGCTGTTGTGCCTGGTGCTGGCGCCGGTGATCGTGCTGGGTTCGTTCCTCACCTCACGGGCCAACTACGCCGGTGTGGGGCTGGGCCTGCTGATCTTTTTCAGCACCGGCTCGGTCCCTGACAACCTGACCCTCTACAACCCGTACCAGTTTATCAATGACTACATTGCGATGGTGCTGGGCATGCTGGTCTGCGCCGCGGCTGGCGCGATCATCCTGCCGCCCAACAGTCGCTGGTTGTGGAGCCGTCTGGAGCAGGACTTGCGCGAGCAAGTGGTGTACGCCATCAGCGGCAAGTTGCGCGGTTTGAGTTCCAGCCTGGAAAGCCGTACCCGCGACCTGATGCACCAGGCCTATGGCCTGGCCGCGGGCAAGCCGCAGGTGCAGCGCGAGCTGCTGCGCTGGATGTTTGTGGTGCTGGAAGTCGGCCACGCGATTATCGAGTTGCGTAAGGAACAGGCGATTTTGCCGGTGCACCCGGCATACGCCGAGGCCCAGCCATGGCGCCAAGCCATCCGGGTTATGGGCCGGGCACTGGTGCGGCTGTTTATTGCCCCCAGCGAAAGCAACCTGGAACGGGCGTTGATTGCCGTCGATCACGCCATCAGCCGGGTGCAATCCACCGATGAGCCGTTTGCCCGCAACTTCGACACCTCGGCCTTGGTCCGGGTGCAAAGCTACCTGCACTTTATCCGCACCTCACTGCTCGACCCGCAATCGCCGCTAGCCATTTATGCCCAGCCGCAAGGACTAGAACATGCCTCGTGAAATCGCCTTCCATGGTGTCTACATGCCCACCATGACCCTGATGTTTTTTATCGCGGCGGGGTTGGCATGGGGCTTTGACCGACTGTTTTCCGGCTATGACCTGTACCGCTTCTTCTGGCACCCGGCGCTGCTGCGTCTGAGCCTGTTTGCCTGTCTATTTGGCGCCATGGCGCTCACTGTTTACCGTTGAGACCGATCCGATGAAAAAGTTTTTCAGCCTGCTCGCTACCTTGCTGGTTCTGGCCCTCGCCATATGGATCGGCCGCACCCTCTGGGAGCACTACATGAATACCCCGTGGACCCGTGATGGACGGGTGCGGGCCGATATCATCAACGTTGCCGCCGACGTTAATGGTTATGTGGTCGGGGTGCCGGTCAAGGACAACCAGTTAGTGAAAAAGGGCGACGTACTGCTGGAAGTCGACCCTGAGCATTACCAAATTGTGGTCAAGCAGGCGCAGTCCCTGGTGGCATCGCGCAAGGCGACCTGGGAAATGCGCAAGGTCAATGCCCATCGCCGGGCCGATATGGACAACCTGGTGATCTCCCGCGAGAACCGTGACGACGCCAGCAATATCGCTGACTCGGCCCTGGCCGACTACCAGCATGCCCTGGCCCAGCTGGACGCTGCGCAACTGGACCTGAAACGTACCAAGGTGCTGGCTACGGTCGATGGTTATGTGACCAACCTCAATGTGCATCGTGGTGACTACGCGCGGGTGGGTGATCCGAAAATGGCCGTGATCGACCAGGATTCGTTCTGGGTGTATGGCTTCTTTGAAGAAACCAAGCTGCCGCATATCCGCGTGGGCGACAAGGCCGACCTGCAGATGATGAGCGGCGAAGTATTGAAGGGCCATGTGGAAAGCATCTCGCGGGGTATCTACGACCGCGACAACCCCGAGAGCCGTGAATTGGTGGCGGACGTGAACCCGACTTTCAACTGGGTGCGCCTGGCGCAGCGGGTGCCGGTGCGTATCCACATTGACGAGATTCCGGATGGCTTCCTGCTGGCGGCGGGTACGACCTGTACCGTGATTGTGGAGCAGGGCAAAGTGGACTGACCTGGCGTCAGTCCTGGGCCACTTGGCAGCCCGCCATAAGTTAACTCTGTCATTTCTGACAGTAGGCAAGTCGCTGACTCGCGTATCTACTCTAATCAAGATTAGTCGAGGCTCTTGATTATGAATATTCACATTCATACGCCAACGTTAGCGGCTATCGATCCGCGTGGGTTGGTCGTTCGTTCAATCGCTTATTGCCGCTCTGCCATCGAGACAGATGCTGAGGTTCGTATCAATCGAACCGAGTACGACGAGGCGGGGCGAGAGGTTGCACAGTGGGACCCGCGGTTGTGGGTACTGCATGGCAGTGATGCCTCGACACCGGCCAATGTCGAGCACCTTTACACGCTGACAGGCATTCCCTTGAGATCCTTGAGTGTTGATGCAGGCCTGCGAATAAGCCTGCCGGGTGAAATGGGGCAGCTCCTGCACAGCTGGGATGGGCGAGGTAGTCAGCAATATATTCAGTACGACACCTTGCTGCGCCCCTTGGCGATTTTTGAGCATGAGTCAAATGCCCCGGTATCGTGTACTGAGCGTTATAGCTATGGCTCTGTAGATCCAGTCTGTATCGACCACAACCAGTACGGACAATTGATCCGCCACGATGACCCGGCTGGTACCAAGCATTTTAATGAGTTCGGCATAACGGGCGAGCTTATTGAGCAAAATCAGCACTTTTTGCAGGCACTGGAATCGCCTAATTGGCCTGCGTCAGAGAGTGAACGCGACCAGCTTCTTGAGACAGGGGCGGGGTACACAACGGTGTCTCGTTGCTGTCCTTTGGGCGCTGTCGTGCTGCAAACCGATGCCAAGGGCAATCAGCAGCAGTTTGATCACACCGTGGACGGTCAGTTGCGTGAGGCGCGGCTGCTGCTTGCAGGCGCATCAACGGCCAGGGTTGTGGTCAGCAGCATTCACTACAATGCTGGCGGCCAAACTCAGCAACAGACTGCCGGTAACGGGGTGATCAGCAGCTTCGACTATTCACCTCAGGACGATCGACTCAGACGCCTGCGGGCCAGCCGACCACAGCAGGAAGCCTTGCAGGACCTGAACTACCTGTACGACCCGGTGGGCAACATTCTCAGTATCGAGGACAAGGCTCTCCCGGTACGCTTCTTTGCCAACCAGCTTATCGAGCCGATTAATCACTACACCTATGACAGTCTTTATCAACTCATCGAAGCTACGGGGTGGGAGTCAGGGAGCAGCAACCAAGGCCCTGATCAGATTGAAGACCCACAAGCGGTGGCCAATTACCGTCAGACCTACCGTTACGACGCCGGTGGGAATTTGCTGGAGTTGACCCATCAAGGGCCGCAAAGCCATGGGCGCGTGCTGACTGCGGGTAAGTACAGCAATCGTTGCCTGCCCGATAACAATGGGATCGCGCCGACTAAGGCAGATATCGCCGCAGGGTTTGATGAAAACGGTAATTTGCGCGCATTGGATAAAGGTCGGACGCTGAATTGGAACTTGCGCAACCAGTTGAGTGAAGTCAGGCCTGTAGAGCGTGAGTCGGGCCTTGATGATAGTGAGAGCTACCGTTATGGCGCTGACGGTATGCGCCAGCGAAAAATACGTTTAACGCTAACAAATTCCCGTCAGGTGATTAACGAAACCCGTTATTTACCGGGGCTGGAAATTCGATTGAGCAAGGCCACGGGGGAAACGCTGAACGTAATCAGTGCCCGCGCAGCGCGCAATTCGGTGCAGGTGCTGAAGTGGGAAACACCGCTGGCGAAGAATTCGGTAGATGAACAATACCGCTACACACTTGCCGACCACCTGGGCTCTTTCACCTTGGAGCTGGACAGTGAGGGCCGGATTATTAGTCGTGAGCTTTATCATCCGTTTGGCACTACGGCGTTTAGTGAGCGAGGTGATTCGAGCGAGGTGACTTACCGGACTTTGCGCTATTCGGGTAAGGAGCGAGATGCAACTGGGCTTTACTACTACGGCTTTAGGTACTTCGCGATGGGTTGGCGCTGGATAAATCCTGATCCTGGTGGCTTAATCGATGGATTAAACCTGTATAGAGCCCTGCGCAATAACCCAATTTACTACAGTGATCTGGATGGACTCATGCCGGTGCATGGTGAGGGGCAGGGTACGAAAGACCGGCGCTATCACGAGCTTTCCGAGCAGGGCGCTGTTCGTCCTCTGCAGGCAGCAGGTATGCAGGCGATACGTAATTTTTTTGCGGACAGCGAAGATCCGAGCACCCAAGCCTATCGCCGTGAAATTCCCGTGGCACTCGAAGAACTGAATGCTCGACATGGCCAGGCGCTTGGCAATACTCATCAAGCTCATGTCATTGCAGCAGCCCGAACCAGAACGGCAGCTCCCTCGGGGCCAGTGTTGTATCACGCTGGAGAGGCTATGTCGGGAGTGTTGAGTAATGTCGTGGGTGAGGGAAATACAAGCAAGATAATGGGCCCAATGTCTGTTATTTTTAACAGTCCTGTGGAGGATCCTGCGGTACTGGCACAGAGACGGAGTGCAGTTGCCAATACTATACAAATTGCAGGGGACCTGGCTTCGTACAGCAGACACCCGCTTCTCTCTGCAGGGGGGCATATCGCAAAAAAAGCGGGGCAGCTGATGAAACAGAGTGAAGCACAAACGCAGATGCAATATGCGCAACTGACGGATACAGCAATCAGATATGCAGTTATTCCTGCGCAGACTTCTATGCCTTCAATGGCAATTAACAGGTTACCTGTGGACGCGCATTTCGCGGCACTGAACGATTCGCCCATAGCCCCCGAGTCGCTCGTTTCCAGCGGTCGGTACAGCGCCATGAACAGGCGCCTGTATGCCGCAGCATTTGATCAAGCATCAAATCCCCAGCAAGGGTCTGGAGCACGATCCAACTTTTGATCCCCTTGCCTTGCAGCGGTAACGCACAGTCATGACCGTTACCGTTGCACTTCGATCTCAAGTACCGGCTTGTTGCCTGTCAATCCGCACAAAACGTCTCATGCAAATGCCGCCACAGCACCTTGCCGTCGGCGGTTTTTTCAAATACCACGGTGGCCCGGCGATCAGTGCGGTTGCCGTTGTGTTCCTCTTGCAGCTCGCGGTAGCTGACCACCGCACCGCCTGCGTGCAAGGCAATGCCCTTGAACTCGCTGAGGGTGATTTTCAACCCAGGGCGCGCTCCGCGCAGTTGTTCAAACAGTGTTTCTACCCCGTCGAGATCCAGCACTTTGCCGCCGGGGGTAATCATCGAAAACTGCGGCGAAAAACGCGCTAGCAAAACCGGCAGTACGCCGGGCTCCAGGCCGGAAAACCAGCCTTCAATTTCGACGTGGGTTTCGTTTACCAGATCAAAGTAGCTCGCGTAGTCAGTCATCGGAATCTCCAGGTAAAGGTGCGAGCAAAGCCAGCACGCGGGATGTATCAAGGCGCAGAACGGGAATGAGCGGCACCAGCGTCAATGCACAACCGATGGCAAAGCATAGGGCATAGGCGTGGGGCGTCGAGGTGATCAGGGTCAAAGCGCCAAACAGGGCCATCATCAAGGCCGGGCCGAGCAAAAAGCTCAACTGGCGGTTGATATTCCACAGCGCACTGGCATGGCCCATATGCTGCGCAGAGACATCAATAAACGCGGTATTTTGCGCCGTGCTGCTGCACAGGCTGCCGCCAAATCCCATCAGCCCGTACAGCGCGATTGGCAGCCAGGAGCTTGAACCATCAATATGGATCAACAACCCAATACCCACGGCTTGTGCCGTCATGCCCAGCAAAAGCAACGGCTTTGGTCCGACACGGTTAAATTGATAACGGCTCAGGCAAATGCCCAGCGCCGATGCCAGCGCCCACGGCAGCATCAAGGCGCCGGTTTGCGCAGGGCTCAAGCCCAGTTGATGCAGATACAGAATGCTCACCAGCTGGGTGCCGATAAAAATGCCGGGGATAAACAGATAGGTCAGCATGCCGACGCGCAGCAGCGGGCTTTTGAGCAAGCGCGCCATAGTCAGGGCGCCCGCCGTCACACTCTGATAACTCAGCGCAGGGCGCGAAGCCGGGCGGGGCTCTGATGCAAACCAGCGTGCGGCCAGCAGCAGGGCAAGCAGCGCCAGTGGCAGGTTGGCGTAAAACACCCAGCGCCATGACCATGCTTCGACCACCCAGCCGCCCAATACTGGCGACAGCGCGGGCACCAGCAGCGCCACCAGCAAAATCACCGAAGTCAGGCGGGCACGTTCCCGTACGGGGAAGTGCCGATACACCATGGCTTGCCCCACCGGGATCAATAACCCGCCCGCCAGCCCCTGCAAAAGACGCCAGCCAATCAGGGTTTCAATCGAACCCGACTGTGCCACGCACCATGACGCCACGCTGAACAACAACAGTGAAGCCATGATCAGGCGCTTTTCGCCAAACACAGCCGCCAGCCATACGCTGGGCAAAATAATCACGGTCAGGCCGAGCATATAGGCGTTGCCGATCCAGGCCAGTTGCGCGACGGATGCGTGCAGCTCCAGGCTGATTTGCGGGTAGGCAATGGCAGCAGCGAACATGTTCACCAGATCCAGTGCATAGCCCAGCAAATACACCAGGGCGATTTTGTTGCGGTAGGCCATGATCGGCTCCTTGATCGGAGACCGCACAGTAAGCAGCTTTTGCTGCTGGAGGAATCGTCTGCTCGCTGCTAGATTGTCAAAAATATTTTGACAATAGGCAGGTTTAACGATGGTCAGCCTCGATCGATTCGACACCTTCAAGGCGGTGGTTGAGGCCGGTTCCCTGACGGGTGCCGCAGATTTGCTGGGGCAAACCCGTGCTGTGGTCAGCTTCAATATCAAGCGCCTTGAGGCCGAGCTGGGCGTGACCCTGCTGACACGCAATACCCGAAGGCTGGCGCTGACCGAGGCGGGCGAACGCTTTTATGTGCATTGCCTGAGCATGCTGGAGGCGGCCCGCCTGGCGATTGACGAGGCCCGTAGTGAACACACCGAACTCAAGGGCACGCTGCGCATCACCACCACGGTGGAGTATGCCCTGGCCAAAGTGGTTCCTGCGCTGGAGTTGTTTCGCAGTCTGCACCCCGAACTCGATGTGCATTTGTCGACCTCCTCGACCCATGCCGACCTGATTTCCGAGCGTTTTGACGTGGCTCTGCGCCTGGGCCGTGTGCTCGATTCGAGCCATCGCGCCGTGCAGTTGAGCACCTTCGAGATTCTGCCCGTGGCCTCACCGGGGTTCGTCGCCAGCGTTGTACCGATCAACAGCGTGCAAGCCCTTGAGCAAACACCCTGGCTGGAGCATGGCCGGGTAGGGGAGTTGAATATTACCGAGTTGAGCAGCGGTGCGGTGCGGCCTTACCAGCCCAACCCCGGCAAGGCGCGGATCAAGGCGGATAACTCATCGGTGCTGCAGGCTTTTGCTCTTACCGGGCAGGGGGTGGCGATTCTGCCGGACTGGCTGATCGAAGAGGATTTGCAGGCCGGGCGCCTGGTGCATTTGCTGCCCGGCTGGCAATTTACCCGCCAGGGGGTTTACGCGCTGTACCCCGACACCCGTCATTTGCCGTTGAAGGTGCGGGTGTTTATTGATTTTATGAAAATCCATGCCTGAGCATCGATTGTTGTGGGAGCGGGCTTGCTCGCGATGGTATCACCGCGCTTTGACTGCAAGACCGCATCGCCTGCATCGCGAGCAAGCCCGCTCCCACAGAGAGATTCGCAGATCATCAAAAGGTTTTATTCAACCCGAACCGCTTCATCAGGATTTTTTGCAGCAACGCGCTCGGCACTAGCGCAGCCAGCAGCGGCATGGCGCGGCTGCCATTACCGTAACGCAATAACATCGGCGGTTTGGGTTTCTGCACAGCCTTGAGCACCGCTTCTGCAAAGGCGGTTGCCGGTGTGGGGTTGTCTTGCGAGGCTTTGGCTCTTGCACGAATGCCGTCACGCATGGGCCACCAGGCGGAGTGCTCAGTGATCAACTGTTCGGCCTGGGCGCTGGCGTTGTTGGCGAAGTGGGTATCTATGGCGCCTGGCTGCACCTCCAGCACGCGAATGGCAAAAGGCGCCAGTTCCATGCGCAGGGCATCGCTCAATGCATGCACTGCCGCCTTGGAGGCGCAATAGGCCCCGGCAAACGGCGTCACCAATACCCCGGAAACACTGCCGATATTGACCACCAGCCCTTGGTTGCGACGCAGTGCTGCAAACAGGGCGCGGGTGACACCCACCACTGAAAAAACATTGGTTTCAAATTGCTGCTGCAACCCTTCGACGCCACCATCGAGCAACGGCCCCATGGCACCGTAACCGGCGTTATTGATCAACACATCCAGCCCGCCGCCAGCTTGTTCCAGACGCTCGACCAGTTGCGCCAGCGCCTGCGGGTCATTGACGTCCAGTTGCACCGCATCAAATCCCGCGGCTGCCAGCCGGGCCACGTCTTCAGGCTTGCGGGCGCAGGCCCATACGTCATGACCGGCTGCCTTGAAGGCATTGGCCATGGCACGGCCAATACCGCTGGAACAACCGGTGATCAAAACACGGGGCATCAAAATATCCTTAGTTGGAAAAACTGCCTTGCAGGCGTTCGGCGCGAAACTCGAGGGTTTGCGGGCGATAACCGGCGCGCAGCGGCGGCATCGGCAGGCAGTCCTGCCAGATGGCCCCGGCTTGCAGTTCGCCGGGGCCGCGGTAGCGCGGGGCCGTGTAGAGGTTGTCGGCCAGGTTGACCGTGTCGCCGGGTGCATAGGCGGCGACGCGCCAGCCAAGCTCGAGCAGAGGTACGTCATTGTGGTTTTGCAGGGTCAGTTGCAGCGGGCGGTCTGCCGGGCACTGCGCGGGGTCATAGACGATGCGCAGCTCCAGGCGTGCCAGTTGCTGAGCTTCGCGACTGTCCAGCCACGCCACTGACGCTGCCACGATTGCCAGCCCCAGCACGGCGGCCAGCGAAATCGGCAAAGCCTTGGCCGGGTAGCGCAGCAACAGGACAAGCCAGGTGATGACAAGCAGGACGCCGATAAACATGGCAGGACCTCGGGCCGATAAGACCTCAACCTTACCTGAACCAGTGCCATGCCGTTAGTCGCGACTGTCAATGTTGACAGTCGTGGAGCCTTTGCCTTGGGTATTAACTGACGATAAATACCTGTCAGAGAGTACCTGTGATGCCAGCCCCTGATCGCCATACCCCCGCACTAAGTGCTGTGGACCCCCGTGGCCTGGCAGTCCGTCTGATCGCTTATTGCCGCACCGATGGCAGCGCCACGGCCGAAACCCGAATCCATCGAGTCGGGTTTGATGCCACGGGCAAAGCCTGCGCGCAGTGGGACCCGCGGCTGTGGGCGCTGCGCTCGCAAGAGGCTGGCGTTCCGAGCAATCTTGAGAATGTGTTTTCCCTCTCCGGAGTGCTGTTGCGTTCTCTGAGCGTCGATGCGGGACTGCGGGTCAATTTACTCGGTGAGCTTGGCCAGGTCCTGCACAGCTGGGACGGGCGAGGCAGCCAGCAACAGCTAGAGTACGACGGGCTGTTACGCCCGGTGGCTGTATTTGAGCAGGCGCTCAATGCCAGCCAGACCTGTATTGCGCGTTATCTTTATGGTGCTGCAGATCAAGCCTCGGCTGTTTATAACCGCTATGGGCAGTTGATTCGTCGCGATGACCCGGCAGGCACCTGCCACTTCAAGAACTTCAGCATCCAGGGCGAGCTGCTGGAACAGTGCCAGCATTTTGTGCAGGCGCTGGAGCCGCCGCACTGGCCGCAAGCGCTGAGCGAGCGCGATGGCTTGCTTGAGTCGCAAGCGGGAGCCACCACGCAGATGCGTTTCAATGCCCAGGGAGACGTTGTGGCCCTGATTGATGGCCAGGGCAACGAACGGCAGTTTGACTACACCGTGGACGGGCTGTTGGGTAGCGCTCGGTTGCGTCTCAATGGGGCTGGATATCAAGTGCTGGTGCACAGCATGGATTACAACGCCCAGGGCCAGATCGCGGAGGAAACCGCAGGCAACGGTGTGGTCAGCCGATTCGAATACAACCCTGCTGATGGCCGGTTGATGCGTCTGTACGCCAGCCTGACTGAGCCGCAAGCCTTGCAGGACTTGAATTATGTCTACGACCCCAGAGGCAATATCCTGAGTGTCGAGGACAAGGCGCTGCCGGTCCGCTTCTTTGCCAACCAGCGTATTGAACCGGTCAGCCATTATGTCTACGACAGCCTCTACCAACTGGTCAGTGCCACGGGATGGGAAGCCGGGAGTGCCAACCAGGGGCCGGGCCAGATTACAGATCCGCAAGCAGTGGCAACATACCATCAAACCTATGCCTACGATGCTGGAGGCAACCTGCTGCAACTGATTCACCAAGGGCCGCAAAGTCATGGGCGCTTGCTGATAGCCGGGCAATACAGCAATCGGTGCCTGCCCGATCGCAATGGGCAGGTCCCGACACAAGCGGATATTGCCGCGGGTTTTGATGGGTGCGGCAACCTGCGCTTACTGGAAAATACCCGCGTAATGAATTGGAATTTGCGTAATCAGTTGAGCGAGGTTCGACCGGTGGTACGCGAGTCGGGCCTTGACGACAGCGAGCACTACATCTACGACAGTGACGGCCTGCGCCTGCGTAAAATCCGTTCAGTACAAACTAATGTTCGTACAGTAACCAGCGAAACTCGCTACTTGCCGGGACTTGAAGTGCGTATGAACAAAGCCAGCGGCGAAACCTTGTATGTCATCAACGCTGAGGCCGGGCGCAATGCTGTGCAGGTATTGTGCTGGAAAGATTCGCCGCCCTCAGGGCTGGTCAATAGTCAGTATCGCTACACCCTTGGCGATCACTTGGGCTCCAGTACCCTGGAACTGGACAGCCAGGCCAGGGTTATCCGCCGTGAAACCTACCACCCGTTTGGCACCTCGGCGTTCAACGAGGCGGGGGATTCGAGCGAGAGCAGTTATCGCACGCTATGGTATTCGGGCAAGGAACGGGATGCGACGGGGCTTTATTATTACGGGTTGCGTTATTACATACCGTGGCTACAGCGATGGGTAAACCCTGATCCTGGCGGGTATGGGGACGGGCCTGATCTTTATGCGTTTGTTGGTAATAATCCAATCACCTTTGTGGATACCGACGGTGCCGTGCGCATTGATGTCAGCAATTTGACCAAAGAGCAAAGAAAAGCCATTGGCGTTGATGAACCTCAGTTACAACCAGCACGGAAGGTGTATGACGCCGGTCGGGGCGAGGTCAAGCCAAGCAGTAACGTGCGGGAGCTGAACTCGGAAATGTACAAATCCTTCAAGCAGGCGCATGTGACGAATCTGGTCACTAAAACCTTGTTGATTGAAGGCTCACCCAATCAGTTCGTTGATTTGTGGCGCTCAAGCAAGGACCCCATGGATTTTATCCAGCAGCGTCGATTTAACCAGGGTACTAGTGCTTATATTCAATGTCGTACCGGCAATTGCGGTGAGCATTCAGAAATAGCCTTCAGCCTGCTGGCCAGTACTAAAACGGAACAACCTGTGTTTCAGGTCGCTGCGAAGGGTATTGATCATAATTTTGTTGTGATTGGTGATCGCCGTCAAATGAGCGATGAAAAACTGGTGATTGTAGATCCTTGGGTCAACTTTCCGATGGTGCACACCGCTGATGTTGGGGCGTTTGAGATCGGGGACACGCTAGAGCAAGCGGGCAGGGATGCCATGCCTCAATACCGGTTGGATGATGCTACGTTGAAAGTTAATAGCGAGATGGTCTTCCCGGTAATAGGCATTGTGGGCGGCGTGAGTGACAATCGAAGAAGATCGATTAAAGCGTTCGATGTAATGCTAGCGGCTCAGAGTCCATCCGGGAAATCGCCACTGTTTGAGCAACTGTTTTCAATAGAAGATAAATACCGCGGCATGCTGTTTACGAAGCCGGGTAAAGAGAAAAAATTCAATGCCCTGCCCGCCACCTTTGTGGAGGGCCGCATGCAGAACTATTCCAATTACATGACGGTCCATTACGGTCTTCAGAGGCCCTGAAGGTACGGTGCAGCTCGTATTGATTGCACCGTGGGCTTGTTACGCCTGCTCTGTCATAGGGCTGTGTCACTGCGGGGCATGGTTGCGCAAAAACACCAGCAGATCCGGCTTGGACTGCTCGGCGCTAAAGCGATAACCCTGAGCATCAAACTGCTTGAGGTGCTCGGGGTTGTTGATGCGCTCCTTGATCACAAACCGGCTCATCATGCCGCGGGCTTTTTTCGCATAGAAGCTGATGATCTTGTGCTGGCCGTTTTTCAGGTCCTTGAATTCGGTATTGATGATGCGGGCGTTCAGGGCCGGTTTTTTCACCGCCGAGAAGTATTCGTTGGACGCCAGGTTGAGCAACACGTCATCACCTTGTGCGGCGAGGGCCTCATTGAGCCACTCGCTGATCTGCGTGCCCCAGAACGCGTACAGGTCCTTGCCACGGGCATTGGCCAGTTTGGTGCCCATCTCCAGGCGATAGGGCATCATCAGGTCCAGCGGGCGCAGCAGGCCGTACAGCCCCGAGAGCATGCGCAGATGGGTTTGCGCGTAGTCAAAGTCTGCTTCACTGAAGTCCACGGCATTGAGGCCGGTGTACACATCGCCCTTGAACGCCAGCAGGGCCTGCTTGGCATTTTCGGCGGTAAAGGCGGGCGTCCAGCTGCCGAAGCGTGCTGCGTTAAGGCCTGAAAGCTTGTCGGACAAATGCATCAGCTCGCCAATCTGTTGCGGGCTTAGTTCGCGCAATTGCTCGATCAGTTCCTGGGAGTGGTCCAGGTATTGCGGCTGGGTGAAACGCGCAGTGGCCGGCGGCGTCTCGTAATCGAGGGTTTTGGCGGGTGAAATCACCATCAGCATGGGGTCGTCTCCTTTTAGCGTCGGGGGATTCTAGGGGGTTGGCCGGTTTGACTCCAGCTATGGCGGTGATAGGCATTGCGCAAAACCTGTGGCAGCGGGCTTGCTCGCGATGCCATCACTGCGGTTTACCTGACAGATCGCTTCGCCAGAATCGCGAGCAAGTCCGCTGCCACAGGTATAGTGCGAGCAGTTTTCACAAGGAGATCGACCCGTGCGCATTGCTGTTTTTTTCTCGGCCTGGCTGGTGTGCCTGGGGGCGCAGGCGGTACCCAATGAACCGGCAACCCTGGATCGCAGCACCTGGCCCGAGCAATTGATCAGCCCGGCCTTGTTCGATGTGGCTTCGCGGGCCGAAATCCTTGCCTTCGCCCATGCTCTGCTGGCCAGCGAAGCACTGGACGAAAGCGCCCTCAAAGAGCGCCTGGGCCTGAAAATCATCAACCTGGATGCCATCGATAATCTGCGCAAACGCATGTGGCAACGGCTACTGGCCAACTACAACTATGCCCAGCAGAGCTGCGATCAGGATGCCTCGTTCTGTTATTACGTCGACGGCATGGACAGCCTGCGTGAGCAGGCCGGCAAGTTTGCCATTGCCGACGACTCGTTTTACGTCGCCTGGGCCGAACCCGGCCGCGAGTTTCACCAGCGTTATCTGGATGAGCAACTGCGCAAGGCGGCGCTGTTCCCGCAGATCAGCAGCGAAGTCGAGCTGTTCGGCGAGCAGGAAAGCAACGGCGAGGCCATGCATGACCGGCTGTTTTCACTGAGCTTCGACAGTGGCCCCACCCAGTTGCCGGGCACCACTGACTGGCTGACCGATTACCTGCGCAAGCAGTCCCTGAGCGCGAGGTTTTTTGTGCTGGGCAAAAGCGTCCAGGTGCGCCTCGACAAAGGCGGCGCGCAGGCGCTGCAAGCGCTGTACAAGGGCCAGTGCGTGGGTGTGCAGGGCTGGGAATATCGCTCTCACAGCCACTGGCAGGCCTGGCAGGACTCGATCCTGCGCAGCACGGCCTTGGTCAAGCAGGTAGTCCCGCAAAACTATATACCCCTGTTTCGCCCGCCCTATGGGCAGCGCCGGCCAGACAGCGGGGCTTTTTTTGAAGCGCAGGGTTTGCAGGTAGCATTGTGGGATATCGACGCCCAGGACATGGCCGCCAGCCTGAGCGCCGAGCAGTCAGCGCAACGGGTCTTGACCCTGATGCTGTTGTGGCGCCACGGGGTGATTGCGTTTCACGATACCCAGGACAAGGTGCGCACCGCATTGCCCTGGTTGCTCAAGGCGACAGCACAGAGTGGTCTGGGTTGGGATGATTGCGAAGTGCTGTAGAAACAGGCAGTTAATAACTAACCTTAGCTGCGCTTCAGGCATTCGCCAAGGCTATTCGTCACTCAAAAAAATAAACTGCTTAATCGCTAAAAAAGCTTTTTTTTGTCACACAAATTGGAGTATTACGAAGACAGACGGCCGAAACCTGCGACACAGGTGGCGTCTTCCAAGACCCATCGGGTAGGGCATACGGCAGTCACTTCGAGGCGCAGCACTGTTGCGGTATTGCGTCTAATGGCTCCCACAAAGGTGACCGAGTATGGATGATCACGGACGCACTCATTCTTCCAACCAGCCAATCCTTTATGTACTCGATACCAATGTTCTGATTCACGATCCAAACGCAATGCTCAACTTCGAGGAACACCACGTCGCGATCCCGATGACGGTGCTCGAAGAACTCGACAAACTCAAGACCGGCAAATTACTGGTGGCAGCAGAATGCCGTCAGGCCATCCGCCTGATTGACCAGTTGCTGGGGGTTGCCACCCCCGATGACGTCGAAAAGGGCGTGCCGATCCAGCGTGGCAAAGGAGCGCCAAAAGGCTTTCTGTCGATCCTCATGAGCAAGCGCCGCGAGCCCAACGCGCTGCTGCCCGAAAATCTCAACGACAACATCATCATCAACCAGTTGATTGACCTGCACGCCCGTGAGCCGAAGTTGCGCGTGGTGCTGGTTACCAAAGACATCAACATGCGCCTCAAGGCCCGGGCGTGCGGGATCGAGTCCGAGGACTACAGCACCGACCAGTTGGTAGACGACGTGTCGATGCTGTCGCGTGGCTATCACACCATGACCGGCTCATTCTGGGACCGGGTCAACAAGGTCGAAACCCGTCAGGGCCATGGCCGTACCTGGCATCAGGTACAAATGAACGAAAACCTGCCGGCCGTGCACATCAATGAATTCATCATCGATGAGCAGGGTTTTGTCGGCTGGATCAAAGAGGTGCGCAAGGACCAGTTGCTGATCCTCGACATGCACCAGGAACCGCTGCTGCATCAGGAAGCCTGGGGTCTGAAACCGCGGGATATCTACCAGGGGCTGGCGCTGTTTGCCTTGCTCGACCCGGATATTCACCTGGTTAACCTGTCGGGTGCAGCGGGTTCGGGCAAGACCATTCTGGCGCTGGCGGCGGCGATTGAACAAACCATGGTCAGCAAGCGCTACCGGCGGATTATCTGTACCCGCAGCGTGCAGGGTCTGGACCAGGAAATCGGCTTCTTGCCGGGTACCGAAGCCGAGAAAATGGAGCCTTGGCTGGGGGCCATCACGGACAACCTTGAAGCCCTGCATATGGATGACGAAAACACCCACGGTAGCGTCGACTACATCCTGAGCAAGGTGCCATTGCAGTTCAAATCCCTGAACTACATCCGTGGTCGCAGCTTCCAGCAGAGCCTGATTTTGATTGATGAGTGCCAGAACCTGACACCGCACCAGATGAAAACCATCATCACCCGTGCGGGCGCCGGTTCCAAAGTGGTGTGCCTGGGCAACCTGGCACAGATCGATACACCGTACCTGTCGGCCACCAGTTCGGGGCTGACCTACCTGACGGAGCGTTTCAAAGACTTCCCCAACGGTGTGCATATCGCCCTGCAAGGGGTGCCTCGCTCGATTCTGGCGGAATACGCCGAGTCGCATCTCTGACATTGCTTGTTTAACCCTGACCCGGGCGGCCATGAGCCGCCCGGTTGCGTTTTGCTCCCTTCCTGTCACAAGCTTAGCCTGAGGTAAGCTTGCAGCTGTTATGCGCTGTGTCAGCGGGTTTTGGGGGCGAGCATGCAGCGCTCCCTTGGAGAGAGTGATGACAGGAGAGTCGGAGTGTTACTGCGCAATATCGATTTGAATCTGCTGGTGGTGCTCGATGCGCTGCTCACGGAAAAACACGTGACCCGCACCGGTGTGCGTTTGCATTTGAGCCAGCCGGCCATCAGCCACTCACTGAACAAACTCAGGGTGCTGCTGGACGACCAGTTGCTGATTCGCCAGGGCAACGAAGTGGTGCTTAGCGCTCTGGCGCAAAATCTTCAGGCACCGCTCAAGGCGCTCCTGGGGCAGATCGAAACGCTGCTTGGCCAGTCCATCGACTTTGTGCCAGCTGACTCACAGCGCACCTTCCGCGTGGCGATGTCCGATTACGGCGCTGCCATCGTCTTGCCAAAATTAGTGGTGCAACTGCGCGAGCAGGCCCCTGACACCTCGCTGGTGGTGATCCAGGACAGCCGCCTGGGCATGCTGGAACAGATCGAACAGGGCAAGATCGATCTGGCCGTCGGGGTTTTTCCCACGATGCCTGCTGATATCTGCAGCGATGTGCTGTTTGAAGAAACCTTTACCTGCCTGCTCAATCGGCGTTCGCTCCCGGACAATGGCGTGCTTGATCTGGACAGCTATCTGGCCCGTCCACACTTGCTGGTGTCGATGGACGGCAACACCCAGGGGGAGGTGGACAATGTATTGCGTGCCCAGGGGTTGCAGCGTCGGGTTGTGGTCAATGTCCCGCACTGGGGCACGGCGCCGGGGATGATTGCCGACACCGACCTGATTCTTACCGTGGCGACCCGTACCCTGGACACTCTGTCATTCGGCGACATCCTGGTCGCTCTACCGCCGCCCATGACGGTGGCGCCGTTCAACTATGTGCAGGTCTGGCATCAGCGCTTCAGCGAAGACCCGGCCCATCGCTGGCTGCGTGATCTGGTCCGGCAGGTGAGTGTGCCCTCAGCCCCGTGAGGCGATGACAAAACCTGCCAGCACCACGCTGACCCCGAGCAGTTTCTGCAAGCTGGGGGTGTTTTTTGGCAAACCCAGCAAGCCGAAGTAATCGATCAGCAGCGAAATAACCAACTGGCCCACCACCACCGCCATGATGAAATTCAGTGCGCCCAGACGCGGTACGGTGATCAGCGCAACGGTGATGTAAAACACCCCGGCCAGCCCGCCTAGCCAGATCCACCAAGGCCCGGAGACCAGGGCCGCGAGGTTGGGCCGGGGTACTTTGACGATCAGCATCACCAGCGCAATCGCCAGGCCACTGACCAGTAATGAGAGCACGGTGGCCCAAAAGGGATGGCCCAGTACCACGCCCAGTCGAGCGTTGCTGCCCGCCTGCAGGGGCACCGCGACACCCGCCAACAGGCTCAAGGCAAGGGCAATAAAAAGTGGCATAGGCATGGCTCCAAAGTTTCGACCTTTGTACGGCGATTGTCGGTGGGCGGCCAATTCCAAGTTCTGATGCGCGGTATTCGCGGGGTCGATGGCCTTAAACTGACCCTCGGGTTTACAATCGATACTCCACTCTGGAGTACCCCCTGTGCTGACACACTTAGATTCCCAAGGCCGCGCCAACATGGTCGATGTCACCGACAAAGCGGTGACCTCCCGCGAGGCTGTGGCACAAGCGGTGGTGCGCATGCGCCCTGAAACCCTCGAAATGATCGTTAGCGGCGGCCATCCCAAGGGCGATGTATTCGCCGTAGCGCGGATCGCCGGAATTCAGGCGGCGAAGAAAACCTCGGATCTGATCCCGCTGTGCCATCCGTTGATGCTCACCAGCGTCAAGGTTGAGCTCAGCGCCCAGGGCAGCGATGCGGTACTGGTCGTGGCCCGTTGCAAGCTATCCGGGCAGACCGGCGTCGAGATGGAAGCCCTGACCGCCGCCAGCGTTGCAGCCCTGACCATTTATGACATGTGCAAGGCAGTCGATCGCGGCATGACCATCGAAAGCGTGCGTGTGCTGGAAAAGCTTGGTGGCAAGAGCGGGCACTTTCAGGCGCACGCATCATGAAGCTCAATGTAGTGTTCTTTGCCCGCTATCGTGAAGCGTTGGGGTTGGATGGCGAGTCAGTGGACGGCGAGTTTGCCTCCATCGATCAGTTGCGCACTCACTTGGTGCAACGCGGTGGTGCCTGGCAGGTGCTGGCCGAGCCCAACTTGATGTGTGCGCGCAACGAAGAACTGTGCAAGCTGAATGAAACACTGGCGGATGGCGACGAAGTGGCGTTCTTTCCCCCTGTGACCGGAGGCTGAGCATGGCGATTCGGGTGCAAGCGGCGGCCTTTGACCCGGGCGCTGAAGTGAACGCGCTGCACGCGGCCAATATGGGCGTGGGGGCGGTGGTGAGCTTTGTCGGTTATGTACGCGACTTCAATGACGGCCGTGATGTGGCGGGGATGTTTCTGGAACACTACCCGGGCATGACCGAAAAGGCCCTGGCCAAGATCGCGGTTGAGGCGCAGCAGCGTTGGCCGTTGCTCAGGCTTGAAGTGTTGCACCGTGTGGGTGCGCTGGAGCCGGGTGAGCCGATTGTATTTGTGGGTGTGGCCAGTGCCCATCGTCAGGCGGCATTCGATGCCTGTGCGTTTGTGATGGACTACCTGAAAACCCGCGCCCCGTTCTGGAAGAGAGAACAGACTGCTGACGGCCCGCGCTGGGTAGAAGGGCGGGCCAGCGATGAAGCAGCGGCAGAGCGCTGGAAATAATCTGCTGCTCGCTGACCCATTGTGGCAGCGAGCAAGCCCGCTCCCACAAGGATCTGTGTCAGATCAGGCTATCGTTGCCGGGTCATGTGGCTTGCGCACCACCCGTACTACCGGGCGCAGCAGCTCGGTCGGTGGCGTTTCGCAGCTGATCTTGCGGCCCAGCAAGGCTTCGATCGACGGTAACTGATACGAGTCGTCCTCACCGGCAAAGCTGATGGAAACACCGCTGGCACCTGCACGGCCGGTACGGCCAATACGGTGCACGTAGTCATCCGGTACTTCAGGCAGGGTGAAGTTGATCACGTGGCTGATGCCATCGATGTGAATCCCGCGCCCTGCCACGTCAGTGGCCACCAGCACGCGAATCTTGCCTTCGCGAAAGCCTTCCAGGGTCTTGATACGCTTGTGCTGCGGCACGTCACCCGACAGTTGCGCAGCGTTGATGCCGTCACGTACCAGGCGTTCTTCGATGCGGCGCACTTCGTCCTTGCGGTTGGCGAACACGATTACACGTTCCCAGCCGTTGTCATTGACCAGGTTGAACAACAACTTGTACTTGTCGGCCCCGGCGACGGCATACACATGCTGCTCGACCATATCGCTGGCGACGTTTAGCGCTTCGATTTCGACGATGGCAGGGTCGGTGGTCCATTGCTTGGCCAGGTTCATCACGTCCTCGGTAAAGGTCGCAGAGAACAGCAGGGTCTGACGCTCGGCTTTCGGCGGCGTCTGGCGAATGATCTGGCGTACTTGTGGGATAAAGCCCATGTCCAGCATACGGTCGGCTTCGTCGAGCACCATCACTTCGACCATGTCCAGATGCACTTCGCCGCGCTGGTTGAAGTCCAGCAGACGGCCCGGTGTGGCCACCAGAATGTCGCAATGACGGGCTTCCAGCTGCTTGAGCTGCTTGTCGAAGTCCATGCCGCCGACGAACGTCATGACGTTGAGGTCGGTGTACTTGGTCAGGTCGGCCGCATCCTTGGCGATTTGCACCACCAGTTCGCGGGTCGGCGCGATGATCAGTGCGCGCGGTTCGCCCATGTAACGCTCTTTGGGCGGCGGGGTCTGGGTCAGTTGGCTGATGATGGAAATCAGGAAGGCAGCGGTTTTACCGGTACCGGTCTGGGCGCGGCCAATGGCGTCGCGACCGCTCAGGGTATAGCCCAGCACGCCAGCCTGGATCGGCGTGCAGTACGGGAAGCCCAGGTCTTGAATGGCGTGCATCAGCTCAGGGGCGAGCTTGAAGTCATGAAAGCGGACTTTGCCTTCTTGTGGCTCAACGGCAAAGTCTTCGAGTTTCCAGGGAATGACCGGTGGCTTGGGCGCCACTTCACGCCGTGGTTTGGCAACTTTTGGTTTTTCGACGCGTGGTTGTTCAGCAGCAGGCTGTGCGTCAGGAGTGCTCACCGGCGCAGGGGCTGAAGCAGGAGCAGAACGGCCAGGCTGATGCGCGTCGGTTCGCGGGCTTGGGCTGCTCACAGGTGCGATGGATGCTGGCGCGAGCGGCTCAGCCTCGCTTTTACCGAATATTTTTTTGAGTGCTTTGAGCACGGTCATCTCATCAGTTGGTTAAGGAGTGTACGCCGGGCAGTGTAATGCAAGTCGGGTGCTCGGCGTAGTGAACGGCAGGATGTTTCGGTTTTATGTCAGACGTTTGGCCAGCCAGACGCCGATGTCACCAATCTCTTCAGGTAACACTTCGTGGCTCATTGGGTATTCCTGCCATGTAACCGCCACACCTGCAGCTTTCAGACGCTCATAAGCCGTACGTCCCATAGCGTTTTGGACTACATCGTCGTACTGCCCGTGCAGGCATAAGGCCGGGATTCTTTGCTGGCTGGCCGACAAGGGCAGCGTTTCGCTGAATGTTGGGGCATAAGTAGAGAGGGCAAGTACGCCACCCAATGGTCCCTGCCATTTCAGATAGGCGGTGTGCAACACCACGGCACCGCCCTGAGAGAAGCCGGCGAGGAAAATCCGGTTGGCGTCGATACCGCTCTGGCGCTGGGCTTCGATCAATTGAACGACCATGTCGGCCGACTCTTCCAGCTCTTCTTCGCTGATCGAGCGGGCAGGGCTCATGGCTTTGATGTCGTACCAGCTGGGCATGGCATAACCGCCATTGATGGTCACGGCGCGGGTCGGTGCCTGGGGTAATACAAAACGTGTGGTCAGCAGTGACTGTTGCAGTATCTCGGCCACCGGCATGAAATCATAACGGTCGGCACCCAGGCCATGAAGCCAGATAACACAGGCGTCTGCGGTCTTTTGGGGTTGGATGATCAGAGGTTGGGTCATGGCTGCTCCATCGTTGTGCGTGTGCGCAAATCGGGTGCGCTACAAATGTGCTTGAACGGTAAAAAGTTACAGAAAATGTCGCATGCTTGAACGTTTTTTCCTGCATTACCTACTGAACTTACTTAGGCAACAGGAGTGGTACGCGCTTTGCTATGTGGACAGAGACGTGAATGCGTCCACCTCAGGCGGTAACACTAACAGGCTACTGCCGATGGGGGGGCAGCAAAAATCCCGAGGTTGAAGTTAGACAAGGAATTCAACAGCTCAAGTGAGCGCTTCAGTTTGACGGTTCGTGCGATGTACCCATCGCTCAAGACTTATGCCGCTTGACCCAATAACAAGCCAACACGGGTCAACAGCGCCTCACAAGGGGGCGGCGGGTCTTGTTCAAACACAAAAAGCAGCACTGGAGGTTTGAATGAAGCAGTTGAAATCCACCCTGGCTTTGGCCACCGCAGCCATCGTGCTTAGTGTCAGTGGCTTTGCCCATGCAGGCGCCACCCTGGACAGCGTTAAAAAGAAAGGTTTTGTGCAGTGTGGCGTCAGTGATGGTTTGCCGGGTTTTTCGGTGCCTGACAAAGACGGCAAGATTATGGGTATCGATGCTGATATTTGCCGTGCAGTGGCCGCCGCCGTATTTGGCGATGCCACCAAGGTCAAGTTCAGCCAGTTGAACGCCAAGGAGCGTTTCACCGCGCTGCAATCGGGGGAAGTGGATGTGTTGTCGCGCAACACTACCTGGACCAGCTCCCGTGATGCGGGCATGGGCATGGTGTTTGCGGGCGTCACCTACTACGACGGCATTGGCTTTCTGGTCAACAACAAGCTGGGCGTGAAAAGTGCCAAGGAACTGGATGGTGCAACCATTTGTATCCAGGCCGGTACGACTACCGAGTTGAACGTGTCGGATTATTTCCGCGGCAACAACCTCAAGTACACCCCGATTACCTTCGATACTTCCGATGAAAGTGCCAAGTCGCTGGAAAGTGGCCGTTGCGACGTGTTGACCTCCGACAAATCGCAGCTGTACGCACAGCGCAGCAAGCTGGCCAACCCGAGCGAATATGTTGTGCTGCCTGAAACCATCTCCAAGGAGCCGCTGGGCCCTGTGGTGCGCAAAGGTGACGAAGACTGGTTCAGCATCGTGAAGTGGACCCTGTTCGCCATGCTCAATGCTGAAGAGGCGGGCATCACCTCGAAAAACGTTCTGGCTGAAGCCAAATCGACCAAAAACCCGGATGTCGCCCGTCTGTTGGGGGCTGATGGTGAATACGGTAAAGACCTGAAACTGCCCAAAGACTGGGTCGTGAAGATTGTCAGCCAGGTCGGGAACTACGGCGAAGTCTTCGAGAAGAACCTGGGCAAAAACACTCCTCTGGCCATCGACCGCGGACTCAACGCTCTGTGGAATAACGGCGGCATTCAATACGCACCCCCTGTGCGCTGATAGCCCTTTTCACCCGGTAGGCCAACTGCCGGGTGATGTTGTCTGATCCATTTTTAGGGGCACTTCATGCAAACTAAAGTCGGCGCACCCAAGCCCAGGCTCAGCCTCGGCGATCCACGTGTGCGTGCGTGGTTATTTCAGATCATCACCGTCGCACTGGTGGTGTTCATGGGCTGGTATCTGTTCAACAACACCCAGACCAACCTTCAACATCGCGGCATTACTTCGGGTTTTGACTTTCTGGAACGCAGTGCCGGGTTTGGCATCGCGCAGCATTTGATCGATTACACCGAATCCGACAGTTACGCCCGGGTCTTTCTGATCGGTTTGCTCAATACCCTGCTGGTGTCCGTGATCGGTATCGTCCTGGCCACGGTCCTGGGCTTTATCATCGGTATTGCGCGTCTGTCGTCAAACTGGATGATCAGCAAGCTGGCCACGGTGTATGTCGAGATCTTTCGCAATATCCCCCCCTTGCTGCAAATCCTGTTCTGGTATTTCGCGGTCTTTCTGACCATGCCGGGGCCACGCAACAGCCACAACTTTGCCGACACGTTCTTTATGAGCAGCCGTGGCCTGAACATGCCGGCTGCGGTGGGTACTGATGCCTTCTGGCCGTTTGTGGCCAGTGTGGTTCTGGCAATTGTGGCCGTGGTGCTGATGGTTCGCCGGGCCAACAAGCGCTTTGAAGAAACTGGCGAGCCGTTTCACAAGTTCTGGGTCGGGCTGTTCCTGATGCTGGCGATTCCGGGCTTGTGTGTGTTGCTGTTCGGTACTCCGGTGCACTGGGAAATGCCTCAGCTCAAGGGCTTCAACTTTGTCGGTGGCTGGGTGCTGATCCCTGAACTGCTGGCGCTGACCATCGCGTTGACGGTGTACACCGCGGCGTTTATTGCCGAAATCGTGCGATCGGGGATCAAGTCAGTCAGCCACGGCCAGACCGAAGCAGCCCGCTCGCTGGGCATGCGCCCGGGGCCGACGTTGCGCAAGGTGATCATCCCGCAAGCACTGCGCGTGATCATTCCGCCGCTGACCAGCCAATACCTGAACCTGGTGAAGAACTCGTCCCTGGCGGCGGGTATCGGCTATCCGGAAATGGTTTCACTGTTTGCCGGTACGGTACTCAACCAGACCGGGCAAGCGATTGAAGTCATTGCCATCACCATGAGCGTGTACCTGGCTATCAGTATCAGCATTTCGCTGCTGATGAATTGGTACAACACGCGTATTGCGCTGATCGAGCGATGAGGACGGGACTATGACAACTCATGTTTTCAAACCCGACATGCCGCCGCCGGGCAACCGCATCGGTATCGTCGCCTGGGCGCGGGCCAATCTGTTCTCCAATTGGCTCAACACCCTGCTGACCCTGTTTGCCTTTTACCTGGTCTGGTTGATCGTGCCGCCGCTGCTGAGCTGGACGATCTTCGATGCCAACTGGGTCGGTACCACGCAGGCCGATTGCACCAAGGAGGGCGCCTGCTGGGTGTTTATACAGCAGCGTTTTGGCCAGTTCATGTATGGCTATTACCCTACCGGGCTGCGCTGGCGGGTCGACCTGACCGTGTGGCTGGCCGTGATTGGCGCGGCACCGCTGTTTATCTCGCGCTTCAAGCACAAAGCCATCTACGGTCTGGGCTTTTTGGTGGTGTACCCGATCCTGGCGTTCACTTTGCTGCACGGCGGCTATCTGGGCCTGGCCAACGTGGCTACCAGCCAGTGGGGCGGTCTGATGCTGACCCTGGTCATTGCCACGGTGGGCATTGCCGGTGCCTTGCCATTGGGGATCATGCTGGCGTTGGGACGACGCTCGGACATGCCTGCCATTCGCGTGGTGTGCGTGACCTTTATCGAGTTCTGGCGCGGCGTGCCGCTGATTACCGTGTTGTTTATGTCCTCGGTAATGCTGCCGCTGTTCCTGCCTGAGGGCATGAACTTCGACAAGCTGTTGCGGGCCTTGATCGGGGTGATCCTGTTCCAGTCGGCCTATGTGGCCGAGGTGGTGCGTGGCGGTCTGCAAGCCATCCCCAAGGGGCAGTACGAAGCGGCTGCGGCCATGGGCCTGGGCTACTGGCGCAGCATGGGCCTGGTGATTTTGCCGCAAGCCCTGAAGCTGGTGATCCCCGGCATCGTCAACACCTTTATTGCCCTGTTCAAGGACACCAGCCTGGTGATCATCATCGGCCTGTTCGACCTGCTCAACAGCGTCAAGCAAGCCGCCGCCGACCCAAAATGGTTGGGCATGGCCACAGAAGGCTATGTGTTTGCTGCGTTGGTGTTCTGGATTTTCTGTTTTGGCATGTCCCGCTACTCCATGCATCTGGAGCACAAGCTGGACACTGGCCACAAGCGTTAGGTAGGAGTGCGACATGAGTGAAGCAATCAAAAAACCTGAGAGTTCTGAAGGCATTATTCAGATGCAGGGCGTCAACAAGTGGTACGGCCAGTTCCATGTACTCAAGGACATCAACCTTAACGTACAGCCGGGCGAACGTATTGTGCTGTGCGGGCCTTCAGGCTCGGGCAAATCGACGACCATCCGCTGCCTCAATCGCCTCGAAGAGCACCAGGCAGGACGTATCGTGGTCGATGGTGTCGAGCTGACCAATGACATCAAGCAGATCGAGTCGGTGCGCCGCGAAGTGGGCATGGTGTTTCAGCACTTCAACCTGTTCCCGCATTTGACCATCCTGCAGAACTGCACGCTGGCGCCGATGTGGGTGCGCAAGATGCCCAAGCGCAAGGCTGAAGAAATCGCCATGCATTATCTGGAGCGGGTACGCATTCCGGAGCAGGCGCACAAGTTTCCTGGGCAGTTGTCGGGTGGCCAGCAGCAGCGTGTGGCGATCGCCCGGGCGCTGTGCATGAAGCCAAAGATCATGCTGTTCGATGAACCGACTTCAGCGCTCGACCCGGAAATGGTCAAGGAGGTACTGGACACCATGATCGGCCTGGCTGACGACGGCATGACCATGCTCTGTGTGACTCATGAAATGGGTTTTGCCCGCACTGTGGCCAACCGGGTGATCTTTATGGACAAGGGCGAAATCGTTGAAGAGGCCGCCCCGAATGACTTTTTCGACAACCCGCAAAATGACCGGACCAAATTGTTTCTGAATCAGATTTTGCATTGATCTAAAAGTAATTGTGGGGGCGCGAAGATTTCTAGCTCTCGCGCTGCAGCTGTTTTTGCACCAGCAGCGTATTGATGTCTGAGCATTCGTTGATCGCTTGCAGTTCCCGAACCAGTTCAGGGTGGCGGTCCAGCAGGCGCATCAGCACAAACAAGGGTTTTGGTGGTTCCACCTCGGCCCGCTCATAACGGCTGAACGCATTGTGGCCACCCCCCGACAGCAACTGCACGGCACTTTTTTGAGTGAAGTGCAGTTTGCGTCGAATGCGTTTCATCTCATCTGCCATGACCCGTTTGGCATCTTCGATCAGTTCGTCACCGGCCTGCGCGTAACGCTCGGCGCTGGGAGCATCGAATTCGATTTCTGCGCATTCCTTACATTCGTGGCCGGCCAGGCTGTGCACCATCCGGTTCATTTGCTTAAAGTTCACATTGAAGCTGCGCCCTTTGAACGCTTGCATCGTATTGGGGGCACCGCAGGTGTAGCAGTCATGTTTGCTCATAGCTCTTTGTCCTTGAAAGCGATGACCGGGGGCCCGCCACTGGGGCGATAAGTCACCTTGATGTAAATGGCCGAACCGTAGGCCTGTGCGTGGTAGACGTCCTGCCAGACCTTATGGTCGGCGTGGGTCGACATCGACTTGTACAGCGCCCGGCGTTCTAAAGTGGCAATGACCCGCTGCATTTGTGCGAGGGTCAGGCCCATTGTTCGTCCGCCATCCAGGGCGCTTTTGGTAAAAGCCATTGCGCCCAGCCGTTGTACATCGGCCTGGATGCACTGGAGGTTGTAGTGAGGTGTTTTCTTTTCCATAAGAGGCTGCCTCGATCTGTTTAAAACTACCCTTAAAGGGTTTTAAGTTCAATGATTGATAATGGTTTTTTATGTGCTTTTAATCTGTAGCTGATTGCCCGCCTGGAAGGCTCTGGATACCATGTAAGAAAATTCATCCTATGATTGGATGAAAAGGCGAGCTCAATGACAGACGCTTCTCCACTGGTAAAACGTTCGCTGGTTGATCAAGCCCTTGAGCAACTCCGAGCGCGCATAAACAACGGCTCCTGGGAGGTCGGGCAGCGTTTGCCTACCGAGCCCGAGCTGGCGATGCAACTGAACATAAGTCGTAACACTGTGCGGGAAGCCATGCGCGTACTGGCATTTTCCGGGCTGATCGAAATCCGTCAGGGTGATGGCAGTTACCTGCGTGGCCGTGTCGATCCGATGGAAACGCTGCGAGCCTTGTCATCGTGCTCCCTGGAGCAGGGCCGGGAGATGCGCCACATTATCGAGGTCGAGGCAGTGGGCCTGGCGGCCTTGCGCCGCACCGATGCAGACTTGCAACTGTTGCATCAGGCGCTTGATGCAAGCAGCCAGCATTACCACGGCGAACTCGATACCTATATCTGCTGCGACCTGGTGTTTCACCAGCGGCTGATCGATGCCGCACACAACCCGGCCTTGAGCGAGTTGTATCGCTACACCTCAAGCGTTGTGAGCAACCATCTGCGCAAGACAATGGATGTTTATCCGCGTCGTCAACGAGTGTTCGACCTGCACGTCGAGCTGCTGCAAGCCGTAGAACAACAAAACCCGCAACGGGCCATGGCGCTGTGCCGGACGTTGATCAATGAACCTTGAGCCGGAGCAAGCCATGAGCCACCCCGCGTCAGTCGCCAACGCCAGTATCGAGCCAGTTCGTCATTTGGATGAGCTGGAAGAGTTGCTGATCGATGCCGAGATTGACGACCAACAAGTGCCGCACACGCCACCCGTGGTGTTGCGCCCCTGGTTACTGCTATTGGGCCTGGTGCTGGTAGCGCTGAACCTGCGTCCGGCGTTGTCGAGCATGGCGCCGCTGCTGGGTGAGGTATCGGACAGCCTGGGGCTGTCGGCCGCTCAGGCCGGTTTGTTGACCACATTACCGGTGCTTTGCCTGGGGCTGTTTGCGCCGTTGGCGCCGATCCTGGCCCGGCGCTTCGGGACTGAACGGGTGGTCCTGGGGATTCTGCTGACACTGGGTGGTGGCATTGTTTTGCGCAGTTATCTGGGTGAGGTCGGTCTGTTTGCCGGGAGCATTCTGGCGGGCGCCAGTATCGGCGTGATTGGCGTGCTGTTGCCGGGCATTATCAAGCGTGATTTTGCCGGGCATGCCGGGACCATGACCGGGGTCTACACCATGGCCTTGTGCCTGGGTGCGGCGCTGGCGGCGGGTGCCACGGTGCCGCTTAGCGAGTCGCTGGGCCAGAGCTGGGCAATGGGTTTGGGGTTCTGGGCCTTGCCAGCGGTGCTGGCAGCCATTTTCTGGTTGCCGCAAGTGGGCAAGCGTCAGGGCACGCACAACGTTGCTTACCGCGTGCGCGGCCTGCTGCGTGATCCGCTGGCCTGGCAAGTTACGCTGTATATGGGCTTGCAGTCTTCGTTGTCCTACATCGTTTTTGGCTGGTTGCCTTCAATCCTCATCGGTCGCGGCCTGACCCCGACCCAGGCGGGACTGGTGATGTCCGGTTCGGTCATCGTGCAACTGATCACGGCATTGAGCGCCCCCTGGCTGGCCACGCGGGGCAAGGACCAGCGGCTGGCCATCGTGGTGGTCATGGGCATGACCCTGGCTGGCCTGTTTGGCTGCCTGTACGCACCCATCGAAGGGCTGTGGGGGTGGGCCATTGTGCTGGGTCTGGGGCAGGGCGGCACGTTCAGCCTGGCGCTGACCATGATTGTGCTGCGCTCGCGGGACGCCCATGTGGCGGCCAACCTCTCAGGCATGGCCCAGGGCATCGGTTATACCGTGGCCTCAATGGGGCCGCTGGCGGTCGGCGTGGTGCATGAAATGACCGGCGGCTGGAGCGCTCTGGGCTGGATTTTTGCGGTGATTGGCCTGGGCGCCATTATTGCCGGGTTGGGTGCGGGCCGTTCACTGTATGTGAATGTGCAGAGCGAGAAAATCTGAGGACCATAGTGTTTCTGTTCATGGCAGATTATCGTGCTCGCATTACTGACCTGCACGGAGCCTGCCATGAGCCAGGACCATCAAGCCTTGATTACCCGTTTCTACCAGGCCTTCCAGCAACTCGATGCGCAAGGCATGGCCGCCTGCTACACCGATGACGTGGTGTTCAGCGACCCGGTGTTTGGCCAATTGCGCGGTAAAGACGCCGCAGATATGTGGCGCATGCTGACCTCGCGGGCCAAGGACTTCAGTCTGACTTTCGATCAGGTCCAGGCTGACGGGCAGCGCGGCAGTGCGCACTGGGTGGCGACCTATGTGTTCAGCCAGACCGGGGCCACGGTGGTCAATGATATACAGGCGCGGTTTGTGTTTCGTGACGGCAAGATCTGCGAGCACCACGACCACTTCGACTTGTGGCGCTGGTCGCGTCAGGCGCTAGGCACCAAGGGGCTGTTACTGGGGTGGACACCACTGGTGAAAAACGCCATTCGGGCGCAGGCCAAAAAAGGCCTCAAGGCCTTTCAGGGCAGTCACTGAAAGTGAGCGAAAAACCCTGGTTTGTGTACCTGGTGCGGGCCGCCAATGGCTCTTTGTATTGCGGTATCAGCGATGACCCGGTGCGCCGCTTTGCCAGGCATCAAACCGGCAAGGGCGCGCGTTTTTTTGCTTCAAGCCCGGCAGTGGCTCTGGTGTATGTCGAGTCCTGGCCGGACAAGGGCGAAGCCCTGCGCCAGGAACGGCTGATCAAAAAGCTCAGGAAGAGCGCCAAGGAGTGTTTGGTGCAAAGCCAGAAGCTGGAGTGATTTTTCTGTGGGAGTGGGCCTGCCCGCGATTCAGGCAACACGGTCACACAGAAAAATCGCAGTGATCCAATTGCGAGCAAGCCCGCTCCCACATGCACCTTCGATTATTTCAACGCTGCCAATATCGCATCCGGCTTGAAGTCCCGAAGCAACGTACCGTTCACATCCAAAATCGGAATCCCGCGACCGCCCAGGGCCTCATAGGCTTTGCGGGCAACAGGGTCTTTCTCGATATCGAATTCCTTGAACGGAATGCCTTTCTCATCCAGAAACCGTCGCGTGGCCTTGCAATAGCCACACCACTCGGTGGAATACAGCACCACCCGGGCGCTGGCCCGGGTTTGCTCGGCCACAACCCCTGAAGGGTTGAGTACGCGCTCGATCTTGCCCCAGTTCTGGAAAATGACCACCACCACCAGAACAAACAGGACTTTCTTCAGGATCCCGTTGAGCATTACTTGCTGCGCTTGAGCTGATCGAGCAGTTGCGTTGGCAAGCCCTTGATCACCAGTGTGCCGGCTTCTTCGTCGAATTCGATCTTGGAGCCCAGCAGGTGGGCCTCAAAGCTGATAGACAGGCCCTCAGCGCGTCCGGTGAAGCGGCGGAACTGGTTAAGGGTGCGCTTGTCGGCCGGAATCTCTGGTGACAGGCCGTAGTCCTTGTTGCGGATATGGTCGTAGAAGGCCTTGGGGCGCTCTTCGTCGATCAGCTCGGACAACTCTTCCAGGCCCATCGGTTCGCCGATTTTGGCCTGGCTGCTGGCATAGTCGACCAGGGTCTTGGTTTTCTCCCGGGCGGACTCTTCCGGCAGGTCTTCGCTTTCAACGAAGTCGCTGAAGGCTTTGAGCAGGGTGCGGGTTTCGCCCGGCCCGTCGACGCCTTCCTGGCAGCCGATAAAGTCGCGGAAGTATTCCGAAACCTTCTTGCCGTTTTTACCTTTGATAAACGAGATGTATTGCTTGGATTGCTTGTTGTTCTGCCACTCGGAAATATTGATCCGCGCAGCCAGGTGCAGTTGACCAAGGTCGAGATGGCGCGAGGGGGTCACGTCCAGCTCCGAGGTCACCGCCACGCCTTCGCTGTGGTGTAACAGGGCGATGGCCAGGTAGTCGGTCATGCCTTGCTGGTAATGGGCGAACAGCACGTGGCCGCCGACCGAGAGGTTGGACTCCTCCATCAGCTTTTGCAGATGCTCGACGGCCACGCGACTGAACGCGGTGAAGTCCTTGCCGCCATCGAGGTATTCCTTGAGCCAGCCGCTGAACGGATGCGCACCGGACTCGGCATGGAAAAAGCCCCAGGCTTTGCCTTGCTTGGCGTTATAGCTTTCGTTGAGGTCAGCGAGCATGTTCTCGATGGCTTGAGACTCGGCCAGTTCAGAGTCACGGGCGTGGAGAACTGCGGGCGTACCGTCGGGTTTTTTGTCAATCAAATGGACGATGCAATGACGGATCGGCATGGGCTTCTCGGTGTGTAATGAGAGGGCAGGGTGCACACCCCGCAAAGGCGCCAAGTGTACCGCACCTGAGCGTCAGGTCGGGGTTTGGGGGGCTTGAGACTGCTTCAGACGGTTTTTTTACGGTTTTAAGGCGATAAAGCTGACCAAAAGCCCAGGTAGAGGCGGATATTTGGCCGTCTCTGTGCTAGTTTTGCCCGGTCTTGCGCTCGGAAACGGCGTAAAGCGTGCATTCAGCATGTGTCAGGTCGAACCAAACCCCGTTTTAGCTATCTACATCCGCGATTCGTCGTGAAAGCTGGCGGGTGTGCCAGACCCTTGAGATCTGGCTCGATGGCTGACATTGCACTCTGCAAACCAAATGAATTTGATAGGGAAGGAACATCTCAATGGCTATTACTAAAGACCAACTGATTGCCGATATCGCTGAAGCTATCGACGCGCCAAAAACTACCGCGCGTAACGCTCTGGACCAACTGGCCCAGATCGTTGCTGATCAATTGGAAAATGGCGGCGAAATCACTCTGCCAGGTATTGGCAAACTGAAAGTGACCGAGCGTCCTGCCCGTACTGGCCGTAACCCTTCGACTGGCGCCGCCATCGAAATCGCAGCCAAAAAAGTTATCAAGCTCGTTGTGGCCAAAGGCCTGACTGACGCTGTTAACAAGTAAGACTGCTGTAAAAAAGCCGCGCTTCGGATCACTCCGAAGCGCGGCTTTTTTATGGGCATTCAATGCCCGCGAACTGCGCTGAACCTGTGGGAGCTGGCTTGCCTGCGATGCGGGCGGTCAGGTGCCCCTGAAACACCGCGCTGATGCCATCGCGGGCAAGTCGAATCGTCGCACCGCCGCTCCCATAGGTTTGGCCGAATTACTTCCAGTTCTTCTCGCGCCACATCTGCTGCTGCTCTTTGTCATGGAAGGTCCAGGCCACAAAGCGGCTTTGCTTGTTGCCCTGGGACATGTCCACGACCTGGCTTTCGCGGGCACCGGCTTTTTTCAGTGCGGTCTGGATGGCCGGCAAGTTGGACGCCTTGGACACCAAAACGCTGAACCACAGGATTTGGCGACCCACCTGAATGCTTTCGCGGATCAGTTGCGTGACAAAGCGCTGTTCGCCACCTTCGCACCACAATTCGGCCGCCTGGCCACCAAAGTTCAGCACCGGCAGTTTGCGCTTGGGGTCTGCCTTGCCCAGTGCACGCCATTTACGCTCGCTACCGCGTGTGGCTTCGTCCAGCGAGGCGTGGAACGGCGGGTTGCACATTGTCAGGTCGAAACGTTCAGTGCTTTCCAGCAGGTCCAGCAGGATCTTCTGCGGGTTTGGCTGCAAGCGCAGGCTGATGGCCTTGTTCAGGCCGTTGGACTGCACAATGGCTTTGGCCGCCTTTACTGCTGTCGGGTCGACTTCAGTGCCCAGGAACTGCCAGCGGTATTCGCTATGGCCGATCAGCGGGTAGACGCAGTTGGCGCCCATGCCGATGTCCAGCACGCGAACGTTTTGCCCGCGCGGGATTTCACCATCGTTGATGCTGGCCAGCAGGTCAGCCAGGAAGTGTACGTAGTCGGCGCGTCCCGGGACTGGCGGGCACAGGTAGTCAGCCGGGATATCCCAGTGCGCAATGCCGTAGAACGCCTTGAGCAGGGCACGGTTGAATACGCGCACAGCCGTTGGGTTGGCGAAGTCGATGCTCTCTTTGCCGTACGGGTTGGTGATCACGAACTCGGCCAGTTCCGGGCATACCGAAATCAGCTGAGGGAAGTCATAGCGGCCCTGGTGGCGGTTGCGCGGGTGCAGGCTGGGTTTGACCCGTGGCTCGACCGGTTTGGCATCGCTGGCAGCCTTGGGTTTGTGGCGTGTGGCTTTGGAAGTACGTGGGGTAGTCATGTTCAATTCATTCCACAAAAGCAATCGCGGGCAAGCCCGCTCCCACAGGGTTTAGTTCTGTGGGAGCGGCCTTGCCCGCGATCAGGTGCGCAGCGTGTTTACAGGCTGGAAATCCGCGCGTGCTGGTCTGCCAGTTTGCTCAAGGCCTGTTCGGCCTCGGCCAACTTGGCACGTTCTTTCTCGATGACTTCGGCCGGGGCCTTGTCAACGAACGCGGCATTCGACAGTTTGCCGCCTACTCGCGCCACTTCGCCGTTCAGGCGCTGGATTTCCTTGTCCAGACGCGCCAGCTCTGCATCCTTGTCGATCAGGCCGGCCATTGGCACCAGCACTTCCATCTCGCCTACCAAAGCAGTCGCGGACAGAGGAGCTTCGGCGCCGTCTTGCAGCACGGTGATCGATTCGAGTTTAGCCAGCTTTTTGAGCAAGGCATCGTTCTCGGTCAAACGGCGCTGATCTTCGCTGCTGACGTTTTTCAGGTACAGCTGCAACGGTTTGCCCGGGCCGATGTTCATTTCGCCACGGATGTTGCGCGTGCCGAGCATCAGGCCCTTGAGCCATTCGATATCGTCTTCGGCAGCCTGGTCGATGCGTGCTTCGTTCGGCACCGGCCAGGGTTGCAGCATGATGGTCTTGCCTTCGACACCGGCCAGCGGCGCGATACGCTGCCAGATTTCTTCGGTGATAAACGGCATGAACGGATGCGCCAGGCGCAAGGCCACTTCCAGTACCCGAACCAGGGTTCGGCGGGTGCCGCGCTGGCGCTCTACCGGAGCGTTCTCGTCCCACAGTACAGGCTTGGACAGTTCCAGGTACCAGTCGCAGTACTGGTTCCAGATGAACTCGTACAGTGCTTGTGCCGCGAGGTCGAAACGGAACTGGTCGAGGTGACGGGTCACTTCGGCTTCGGTGCGTTGCAACTGCGAGATGATCCAGCGGTCGGCCAGCGACAGTTCGTAGGCTTCGCCGTTCTGGCCGCAGTCTTCGCCCTTGTCCAGCACGTAGCGTGCGGCGTTCCAGATCTTGTTGCAGAAGTTGCGATAGCCTTCAACGCGGCCCATGTCGAACTTGATGTCACGACCGGTGGATGCCAGCGAGCAGAAGGTGAAACGCAGGGCGTCAGTGCCGTAGCTGGCGATGCCGTCGGCGAATTCTTCGCGGGTCTGCTTCTCGATCTTCTTCAGCAGTTTTGGCTGCATCAGGCCGGTGGTGCGTTTGGCCACCAGGTCTTCGAGCTCGATACCGTCGATGATATCCAGCGGGTCGAGGACGTTGCCCTTGGACTTGGACATCTTCTGGCCCTGACCGTCACGTACCAGGCCGTGTACATACACGGTCTTGAACGGAACTTGCGGGGTGCCGTCTTCGTTCTTCACCAAATGCATGGTGAGCATGATCATCCGGGCAACCCAGAAGAAAATGATGTCGAAGCCGGTGACCAGCACGTCAGTGGAGTGGAAGGTTTTCAGCGCGTCGGTTTTTTCCGGCCAGCCCAGGGTGGAGAACGTCCACAGACCCGAACTGAACCAGGTGTCGAGCACGTCGTTGTCCTGTTGCAGCGCAACGTCCGGGCCCAGGTTGTTCTTGGCGCGTACTTCGGCTTCGTCGCGGCCTACATAGACCTTGCCCGACTCGTCGTACCAGGCCGGGATGCGATGGCCCCACCACAGCTGACGGCTGATGCACCAGTCCTGGATGTCGCGCATCCACGAGAAGTACATGTTTTCGTACTGTTTTGGCACGAACGCGATGCGGCCGTCTTCAACGGCGGCAATGGCAGGCTCGGCCAAAGGCTTGGTCGATACGTACCACTGGTCGGTCAACCACGGCTCGATGATAGTGCCGGAGCGGTCGCCTTTCGGTACTTTCAAGGCGTGATCGTCGACGCTGACCAGCAGGCCGGCCTCGTCAAAGTCGGCCACGATTTGCTTGCGTGCTTCGAAACGGTCGAGACCTGCGTATTTGGCTGGCAGGGTGCCATCGACGCTTTCGTTCAGCTTGCCATCGAGGTTGAACACCTGAGCGGCAGGCAGCACCTTGGCGTTCTTGTCGAAAATGTTGAGCAGCGGCAGGTTGTGACGCTTGCCGACTTCATAGTCGTTGAAATCGTGGGCCGGGGTGATTTTCACACAGCCGGTGCCGAATTCAGGGTCGCAATAGTCGTCAGCAATGATCGGGATGCGGCGGCCAACCAGTGGCAGCTCAACAAACTTGCCGATCAGGGCCTTGTAGCGTTCGTCTTCCGGGTTAACGGCAACAGCGGCGTCACCGAGCATGGTTTCCGGACGGGTGGTAGCAACCACCAGGTAGCCCAGACCTTCAGCGGTCTTGGCGCCGTCAGCCAGCGGGTAGCGCAGGTTCCACAGGAAACCCTTCTCGTCGTGGTTTTCCACTTCAAGGTCGGAAATCGCGGTGTGCAGCTTGGTGTCCCAGTTGACCAGGCGCTTGCCACGGTAGATCAGGCCATCTTCGTGCAGGCGCACGAAGGCTTCCTTCACGGCTTCGGACAGGCCGTCGTCCATGGTGAAGCGCTCGCGGCTCCAGTCTACGGACGAGCCAAGGCGACGGATCTGACGGCTGATATTGCCGCCGGACTGCTCTTTCCATTCCCAGATCTTGTCGAGGAATTTCTCGCGGCCCAGATCGTGGCGGTTCAGACCCTGTGCTTCGATCTGACGCTCAACCAGCATCTGGGTGGCGATACCGGCGTGGTCGGTACCTGGCTGCCACAGGGTGTTGCGACCCTGCATGCGACGGAAACGGATCAGGGCGTCCATGATCGCGTTGTTGAAACCGTGGCCCATATGCAGGCTGCCGGTGACGTTCGGCGGCGGAATCATGATGGTGTACGGGTCGCCCGCGCCTTGCGGGGCAAAATAATTCTCTTCTTCCCAGGTTTTGTACCAGGAAGATTCAATGGCGTGCGGCTGGTAGGTCTTATCCATGCGCGGCGGGACCCTATTGGCATTAATTCAGGAAAGCCGACAAGTATAGCGGGGTGGGAGGCGCAGGGCGAGGTGTACGGGGATAAGCTTTTACTGTTGTGGGAGCGGGCTTGCTCGCGATTCAGGCGACGCGGTCTGTCAGGCCAGTCGAGGTGATGCCATCGCGAGCAAGCCCGCTGCCACAGGGTGAGCGATCAGCTCTGGTGTTGGGCGAGCAACCGCTCCATATGCGCATCGAGGCGGCGTTTGATCTCGGTTTCGATATGCGGGGCGAAGTCGTTGATCACGTCCTGCATGATGGTCTGGGCCGCAGTGCGCAGTTCTTTGTCCAGATGCACCAGCAGGGCGTCGGGGGCTTTTTCTGCCGCAGGTGCCGGCGCAATCCCGACCAGCGGTATTTGCTCGGGCTCGGGTTCTTCATTGATGACGTCAGACAGCAGCGGGATTTGCGCCTCCTCGCCGCCTACCATGTCAGTCAGCAGCGGCGGTTGCAGGCCCTCATCGCCGAGCAGCTTGCGAATGGACTCAAGGTCATCGAGCAGATGTGCAGCTTTTTGCGGCGAATTGGTAGTGTCCATCGTGTGCTCAGAGTCGTTGCAGCTTGTGGTCTTGCAGAGGATAGCCCTGTTCACGGTAGAAACGGAAACTCTCCCGTGCGGCCAGTCGGACGGCGGGGTCTTCGACCACTACTTCGGCCACGCGGGCGAAGCGTTTGAAGAATTCGGGGACATTCAGGTCCAGATTGATCAACAGATCCTGGTGGCTGGCAGGCGCGTCTGCACAACCCATGACCACGACACCGTCGGGCTGGTCTTCGCTGTTGCTGTGGGGCACAAAGCTTTCGCCCTTGAAGCGCCACAGGCGTTCATCCAGGTCCTGGCGTTGTGCAGCATCCGTGCAATGCAGGTACACACGATGGCCAAGGCGCCAGGCCTTTTCGGTCAGTTTGCAGGCAAAATCCAGCCGCGCGGAAGGTTCGGCGCTGGGCAGGATGTAAAAGTCGATTTTGGTCGGCTCTTTGTTCAATTCTGGGGTCATTGCGGTTCCTGAATCGGGGCTGCGCCGCCCTCAGGCGACGCAGCCATCGATTGTCAGTGTCAAGCGTTGGCGCGATCCAGCAGGTACTGGGTCAGCAGGGGAACCGGACGGCCACTGGCGCCCTTGTCCTTGCCGCCACTGACCCATGCCGTACCGGCGATGTCCAGGTGCGCCCAGTTGTAAGCCTTGGCGAAGCGCGACAGGAAGCAGCCAGCAGTGATCGCGCCGGCTTTAGGGCCGCCGATGTTGGCCATGTCGGCAAACGGGCTATCCAGTTGCTCCTGGTACTCGTCGAACAACGGCAGTTGCCAGGCGCGGTCGTCGGCTTGCTTGCCGGCTTCCAGCAGTTGACCGATCAATTCGTCGTTGTTGCCCATCAGGCCCGAGGTGTGGGCGCCCAGGGCAACCATGCAGGCGCCGGTCAGGGTGGCGATATCGATCACGGCCTGGGGTTTGAAGCGCTCGGCGTAGGTCAGGGCATCACACAGCACCAGACGGCCTTCGGCGTCGGTGTTGAGGATTTCCACGGTCTGGCCACTCATGGTGGTCACGATATCGCCGGGGCGCGCAGCGCCACCGCTTGGCATGTTTTCGGCGCAGGCCAGAATGCATACCAGGTTGATCGGCAGTTTCAGCTCGAGTACGGCGCGCAGGGTGCCAAATACGCTGGCAGCACCGCCCATGTCGTACTTCATTTCATCCATGCCGGCGCCCGGCTTGAGGCTGATACCGCCGGTGTCGAAAGTGATGCCCTTGCCGACCAGTACGTACGGTTTTTCGGATTTCTTGCCGCCTGCGTAGTTCATCACGATCAGGCGTGGAGGCTGGTCGCTGCCCTGGCCCACGGCGTAGAACGCGCCCATGCCCAGATCCTTGATCTTTTTCTCGTCAAGAATCTCGACCTTCAGGCCTTTGTATTCCTTGCCCAGATCCTTGGCCTGTTCGGCCAGGAAGCTCGGGTGGCAGATATTTGGCGGCAGGTTGCCCAGGTCGCGGGTAAACGACATGCCCGCAGCAATCGCCTGGGCGTGGGTCACGGCACGCTGAACTTCAGCCTGCGCAGCCTTGATGGTCAGCAGGGTGATTTTTTTCAGGGCGCGGGGTTCGGCCTTCTGGCTCTTGAAACGATCGAAAGTGTATTCGCCGTCCACCAGGGTTTCAGCCAGCAGGCGGGTCTTGCTGTAGCTGTCGCGACCTTTGACTACCAGTTCGTCCAGTGCGAACACCGCATCGCTGCCGCCCAGGCCCTTGAGGACACCCAGAGCGCCGCTGATGATTTTACGGAACGGGCGGTCGCCCAGTTCTTCATCCTTGCCAGTGCCCAGCAACAGCACACGCTCGGCCTTGAGGTTGGGCAGGCTGTGCAGCAGCAAGCTTTGACCGGTTTTACCGGCCAGGTCGCCACGCTTGAGGACTGCGCTGATGGCGCCGCCGGTGAGTTCGTCGATGGCTTTGGCGGTTGGGCCGAGCTTGCGGCCTTCGCCGATGGCGACCACCAGAGTGGCCGTTTTCAACGTTTCTGGGCTAACGCTTTTTACAACCAGTTCCATGTCCGGGTCCCTGAGTCAAATGGTCGATATGCGCACAAACGGTACTGTTTGTTTGCTTATATAAAGGCGGGCAGTTTGAACCCCGGCGGAGGAGCCTGACAACCCCGGTTTAGGGCCAAGTTGCCACTTTCAAGACTGCGCAGTGACAGGGAAGGGCATTCACAGGATAATGCGCCATCTTTTTAGACGGCCCGTCTCATCTATGATGGGGTATGGGCCGACTCGTTATGCTGCTTGTTTGGCCGCCTTAGCCTGACGACCCTGGAGTGTCTGGTTTGATCGTCTTCCGTTATCTATCCCGCGAAGTCCTGCTTACATTGAGCGCTGTCAGCGCTGTGCTGCTGGTCATCATCATGAGCGGTCGTTTCATCAAATATCTGGCCCAGGCTGCCTCTGGCGCCCTGGATCCGGGCTCATTGTTCCTGATCATGGGCTTTCGCCTGCCGGGCTTCATGCAACTGATCCTGCCGTTGGGGCTGTTTCTGGGCATTCTTCTGTCTTACGGTCGTTTGTACCTTGAGAGCGAGATGACTGTGCTGTCGGCCACCGGCATGAGCCGTCAGCGTTTGTTGGCCATGACCATGGCGCCTGCTGCGCTGGTGGCCCTGATCGTCGCCTGGCTCAGCCTGAGCCTGGCACCGCAAGGCGCCAACGAGTTTCAGCTGCTGCTTAATAAACAGGACGCCCTGACCGAGTTCGACACTCTGGAAGCAGGTCGCTTCCAGTCGTTGAGTGATGGCACCCGGGTGACTTATACCGAAGAGCTGAGCAACGATCGCTCCCTCCTGTCTGGTGTCTTCATTACTCAGAAAAAGTTGGGTGAAGAGGCCAAGGACCGTAGTGTTTCAGTGTTGCTGGCTGAAAAAGGCCGCCAGGAAATACGCCCTGATGGCAGCCGCTGGCTGGTGCTGGACAACGGCTATCGCTATGACGGCAACCCGGGTCAGGCTGACTATCGCGCCATCAAATACGACACCTATGGCGTTTTACTGCCCAAGCCGGAAATCAGTAACGATGTGACGGACCGCGATGCGATCCCTACCCGCGACCTTGTTGGTAACCCGGAGCCCCGTGCGGTTGCCGAGTTGCAATGGCGTATTGCCTTTCCAATACTGGTGTTTATCGTGACCCTGATTGCGGTACCGCTGTCGCGAGTCAACCCGCGGCAGGGACGTTTCCTCAAGCTGTTGCCAGCCATTCTTCTTTATATGGGCTACCTGAGCATGCTGACCTGGGGTCGAGGCCTGCTTGAGGGCGGCAAGATCCCGCTGGCGCTGGGCTTGTGGTGGGTGCACGGGCTGTTTTTGGTCATTGGCCTGGGGCTGATGTACTGGGAGCCGCTGCGCTTGAAGCTGGCAAGTCGTCGTAGTGCCGAGGAGATGGCCCGTGGTTAAGCTCGATCGCTACATTGGTAGCAGTGTGTTGTTGGCGATTCTGGCTGTATTGGGGATTATTCTGGGTCTGGCTTTGCTGTTCGCGTTGATTGACGAGATGCGCAGCATCAGCAGCAGCTACACCATTTTTGATGTCTTCAGTTTTGTCATGCTGACTGCTCCGCGTCGCTTGTACGAAATGCTGCCGATGGCCGCGCTGATTGGCTGCCTGATTGGTTTGGGTGGTCTGGCCAGTAACAGTGAATTGACCATCATGCGTGCTGCGGGTGTGTCCTTGGGGCGCATTGTCTGGGCCGTGATGAAACCGATGCTGGTGCTGATGCTGGCCGGTGTGCTGATTGGCGAGTATGTGGTGCCTGCCACTGAAAACATCGCTCAGGCCAACCGGGCGCTGGCACAGGGCGGTGGCGACTCGCAAAGCTCCAAGCATGGCCTGTGGCATCGCCAGGGGGATGAATTCATCCATATCAACGCAGTTCAGCCCAATGGCCTGCTCTATGGTGTGACCCGCTATCGCTTTGACAAAGACCACCAGATGCAGTCGGCGAGCTTTGCCAAAAAGGCCCAGTTCGATCAGGGCAACTGGCAGTTGAGCGATGTAAGTACCACCCTTTTCCATGGCGATCGCACCGAAGTGGTCAAGGCTCCGGAAGAGAAGTGGGACGTGGCGTTGAGCCCGCAACTGCTCAGTACTGTGGTTATGGCCCCTGAGTCGCTGTCGATCGCCGGCTTGTGGAACTATATCCACTACCTCAAGGATCAGGGCCTGAACAATGGCCGCTACTGGCTGGCTTTCTGGGTCAAGGTGTTGCAGCCGCTGGTTACTGCTGCGCTGGTGTTGATGGCGATATCTTTCATCTTCGGCCCGTTGCGCTCTGTTACTCTCGGTCAGCGCGTGTTTACCGGGGTCTTGGTGGGTTTCACCTTCAAGATCGCTCAGGACCTGCTTGGGCCATTAAGTCTGGTGTTCGGCTTCTCGCCGCTGTTTGCGGTGCTGCTGCCGGCCTCCATCTGTGCAGTTGCCGGTCTCTGGCTCTTGCGCCGGGCGGGTTGATAAGCGGTCATTGAGTCACTCAAGAGCCTCTATCTCGCGATAGGGGCTTTTTTGTAGGTGCCCATTGGCCTGTGAACGTGACGCTTGGCGCGATGTTCAGGTACAATTCCCGGCTATTTTTCGGCGGGCAGTCTGCCTGCGACTTTTTTGAGTGTTGACCCGTGAGTGATCTGAGTCATATCCGCAATTTCTCCATCATCGCCCACATTGACCATGGCAAGTCGACGCTGGCCGATCGTTTTATCCAGATGTGCGGTGGCCTGACTGCCCGCGAAATGGAAGCCCAGGTACTGGACTCCATGGACCTCGAGCGTGAGCGCGGGATCACTATCAAGGCCCACAGCGTAACTCTGTATTACACGGCCAAAGACGGCAAGACCTACCAACTGAACTTCATTGACACCCCGGGCCACGTCGACTTCACCTATGAAGTCAGCCGTTCCCTGGCGGCCTGTGAAGGTGCCTTGCTGGTGGTCGATGCGGGGCAGGGCGTGGAAGCCCAGTCCGTAGCCAACTGCTACACCGCGATCGAGCAGGGCCTTGAGGTCATGCCGGTATTGAACAAGATCGACCTGCCCCAGGCTGATCCTGACCGGGTGAAGGAAGAGATCGAAAAGATCATTGGTATCGATGCCACCGACGCCGTGACCTGCAGCGCCAAGACCGGTCTGGGCGTGGACGAGGTGCTTGAGCGCCTGGTGCATACCATTCCGGCGCCGACCGGCAATATCGAAGATCCGCTGCAAGCGTTGATCATCGACTCCTGGTTCGACAACTATCTGGGCGTTGTGTCCCTGGTTCGCGTGCGCCACGGCCGCGTGAAAAAGGGCGACAAGATTCTGGTCAAATCCACCGGCAAGATGCATCTGGTAGACAGCGTGGGTGTGTTCAACCCCAAGCACACGGCTACCACTGATCTGAAAGCCGGTGAAGTAGGCTTTATCATCGCCGGTATCAAGGACATTCACGGTGCGCCAGTGGGTGATACCCTGACCTTGAGCAGCACCCCGGACGTTGACGTGTTGCCTGGTTTCAAACGCATTCAGCCACAGGTTTACGCGGGCCTGTTCCCGGTCAGCTCCGATGACTTCGAAGACTTCCGCGATGCGCTGCAAAAGCTCACGCTCAACGACTCGTCGCTGCAATACACCCCGGAAAGCTCCGACGCACTGGGCTTCGGCTTCCGTTGCGGGTTCCTGGGCATGCTGCACATGGAGATCATTCAGGAGCGCCTGGAGCGCGAGTACGACCTGGACCTGATCACCACGGCGCCAACCGTAATCTTTGAACTGGTGCTCAAGACCGGCGAAACGATTTACGTCGATAACCCGTCCAAGCTGCCAGACCTGTCCATGATTGAAGACATGCGCGAGCCAATCGTGCGTGCCAACATTCTTGTGCCTCAGGAGCACCTGGGTAACGTCATTACCCTGTGCATTGAAAAGCGTGGCGTACAGCACGACATGCTATTCCTGGGCAGCCAGGTGCAAGTGACCTACGATTTGCCGATGAACGAAGTGGTTCTGGACTTCTTCGATCGTCTCAAATCCACCAGTCGCGGCTATGCTTCGCTCGATTACCACTTCGATCGCTACCAGTCGGCTAATCTGGTCAAACTCGATGTGCTGATCAACGGTGACAAGGTTGATGCCCTGGCCTTGATCGTGCACAAGGAAAACGCGCACTACAAAGGTCGCCAGTTGACCGAGAAGATGAAAGAACTGATTCCGCGCCAGATGTTCGACGTCGCGATCCAGGCCGCCATTGGCGGGCAGATCATTGCACGGACCTCCGTCAAGGCACTCAGAAAGAACGTACTGGCCAAATGCTACGGTGGTGACGTTAGCCGTAAGCGCAAGCTGTTGGAAAAGCAAAAGGCCGGTAAAAAACGCATGAAGCAAGTGGGCAACGTGGAAATTCCACAAGAAGCCTTCCTTGCAGTGCTCCGTTTGGATAGCTAGGTCCTATGTCACTAAATTTCCCGCTGTTGCTGGTCATTGCTGTTGCCGTGTGCGGTTTGCTGGCGCTGCTCGATTTGGTCTTCCTGGCTCCGCGCCGGCGCAAGGCCATTGCCCACTATCAAGCCAGCGTTACGCCGGTTGATATGCAGGTGGTCGAAAAGCTCAACAAAGAACCGCTGCTGGTTGAATACGGCAAGTCGTTTTTCCCGGTGTTGTTTATCGTGCTGGTGCTGCGTTCGTTTCTGGTTGAGCCGTTCCAGATTCCGTCCGGCTCGATGAAGCCGACCCTGGATGTAGGCGACTTCATTTTGGTGAACAAGTTTTCGTACGGGATCCGCTTGCCGGTTCTCGACACGAAAGTCATTGAAGTGGGTGATCCGAAGCGGGGCGATGTGATGGTGTTTCGCTACCCAAGCGATCCGGCAGTCAACTACATCAAGCGTGTAGTCGGCCTGCCGGGCGACAAGATTCGCTACACCAGCGACAAGAAACTGTACGTCAACGATCAACTGGTTGCCGAGCAGCTGGTGGGTGTCGAGCCTGGTACTTTGGGCAGCGCCGAGCTGTACAAAGAGAAGCTGGGTGAAACCGAGCACATGATCCGCAAGGAAATGAGCCGCTATCGTGCACCACCCGGCAAAGAGTGGACGGTTCCGGCCGGGCACTACTTCATGATGGGTGACAACCGCGACAATTCGAACGACAGCCGTTACTGGGATGATCCGAACATTCCCAAAGACGAGCTGGGCATGGTTCCCGACAAGAACATCGTCGGCAAGGCCTTTGCTGTTTGGATGAGCTGGCCGGAACCCAAAGCGAGCAACCTGCCGAACTTCTCGCGGGTTGGTCTGATCAAGTAGCCAAAAACGGCGCTGTTAATAACAGCGCCGAATGCTTTTCAGGTGTGCGAAATAAATCGTGCGTCTGAGTATTCAGGATGTGGATTTGAACAAAGCGTTAAGTGTGACGGCGGCGAACAGCCCGTTCCCTGATTTGCTATGCGATAAACGAGCATCACTGATCCCTTATACCGGTCCGGTGGTGACATTCGGCCACGAACTCAGCGTGGGTAAATCGTGAGTTTTTCTTTAGAACGTTTAGAGCGTCAGCTCGGCTACACCTTCAAAGACCAGGAACTGATGATTCTGGCCCTGACACACCGCAGTTTCGCGGGGCGCAATAACGAGCGCCTTGAGTTCCTGGGGGATGCCATCCTCAATTTTGTTGCCGGTGAAGCATTGTTTGACCGCTTCCCGTTAGCCCGTGAAGGCCAGCTGTCGCGTCTGCGCGCCCGCCTGGTAAAAGGCGAAACCCTGGCCGTACTGGCCCGGGGTTTCGAACTGGGCGAGTACCTGCGCCTGGGCTCGGGTGAGCTGAAAAGCGGTGGTTTTCGCCGTGAATCGATCCTGGCAGATGCTCTTGAAGCGCTGATCGGCGCCATTTACCTGGATGCGGGCATGGAAGTGGCTCGTGACCGAGTATTGGCCTGGCTGGCCAGCGAGTTCGAGACCCTGACCCTGGTCGACACCAATAAAGATCCAAAGACCCGTCTGCAAGAGTTCCTGCAGTCGCGTGCCTGCGATCTGCCACGTTACGAAGTGGTAGATATCCAGGGCGAACCGCATTGCCGCACTTTCTTTGTTGAGTGCGAGATTGCCTTATTGAATGAAAAAAGCCGGGGACAGGGCGTGAGCCGTCGCATTGCCGAACAGGTAGCGGCCGCCGCAGCACTGATAGCCCTTGGCGTGGAGAATGGCCATGACTGATACAACCGCAACTCGCTGTGGCTACGTTGCCATTGTTGGTCGACCAAACGTGGGTAAATCCACGCTGCTGAATCACATTTTGGGTCAAAAGCTGGCGATCACCTCGCGCAAGCCCCAGACCACCCGCCACAACATGCTGGGCATCAAGACCGAAGGCAACGTGCAAGCGGTCTACGTGGATACCCCGGGCATGCACAAGGGCGGCGAAAAGGCCCTGAACCGTTACATGAATAAAACCGCTTCGGCGGCGTTGAAAGACGTCGACGTGGTGATCTTCGTTGTCGACCGCACCAAGTGGACCGACGAAGACCAGATGGTGCTGGAGCGCGTGCAGTACGTGACCGGCCCGTTGATCGTGGCGCTGAACAAGACCGACCGCATCGAAGACAAGGCCGAGTTGATGCCGCACCTGAGCTGGCTTCAGGAGCAACTGCCGAACGCCCAGATCATTCCGATCTCCGCTCAGCATGGTCACAACCTGGAAGCGTTGGAGCGGGTAATTGCCGATCACCTGCCGGAGAACGATCACTTCTTCCCGGAAGACCAGATCACCGACCGCAGCAGCCGTTTCCTGGCCGCTGAACTGGTACGCGAAAAGATCATGCGCCAGATGGGTGCCGAGCTGCCGTACCAGATCACCGTTGAGATCGAAGAATTCAAGCAGCAGGGCAAAACCCTGCATATCCATGCCCTGATTCTGGTTGAGCGTGACGGTCAGAAAAAAATCATCATTGGCGACAAGGGCGAGCGCATCAAGCGCATCGGCACCGAAGCGCGCAAGGATATGGAGCTGTTGTTCGACTCCAAAGTCATGCTTAACCTGTGGGTGAAAGTGAAAGGCGGCTGGTCCGACGACGAGCGCGCCCTGCGTTCCCTGGGCTACGGCGACCTGTAAAAGAAGCCCTCACCCCAACCCTCTCCCGGAGGGAGAGGGGGCTGATCCGGGTTGGCTGGGAATGCTGTTTTTAAATCCAGAGTCGACTCGGTATTTCAGGTCGATGCATCTCTAAAAGCAACTCGATCAGTTCCCTCTCCCTCGGGAGAGGGCCAGGGTGAGGGTGCTTTTAGTTTCCAGAGATACCTGACACCCATGTCCAGCAAAGCCCCAGCCCCCCAACTCGCCTACGTCCTGCACAGTCGCCCGTATCGTGAAACCAGCGCCCTGGTGGACTTCATCACGCCTCAGGGGCGGCTGCGGGCGGTGCTGCGCAGTGCGCGGGGCAAGGCGGGTACGCTGGCGCGGCCTTTCGTGCCGCTGGAAATCGAGTTTCGTGGTCGTGGCGAACTGAAAAACGTCGGGCGAATGGAAAGTGCCGGAATTGCCAGCTGGCTCAGTGGCGAAGCGTTGTTCAGCGGCCTCTACCTCAACGAACTGCTGATCCGCTTGCTGCCCGCCGAAGATCCCCATCCGGCGGTTTTCGACCACTATGCCGCGACCCTGGTTGCGTTAGCTGAAGGTCGGCCTCTGGAGCCTCTGCTGCGGGCGTTCGAATGGCGCCTGCTGGATGATCTGGGTTATAGCTTCTCCCTGACCCATGATATCCACGGAGAACCGGTAGCTGGCGATGGTATGTACCGTTTGCAGGTGGATGCCGGGCTTGAGCGGATTTACCTGGTGCAACCCGGCCTGTTCCACGGCGCCGAGCTACACGGCATGGCTGAGGCCGACTGGACCGTCCCAGGTGCACTGTCCGCCGCCAAGCGCCTGATGCGTCAGGCATTGGCGGTGCATTTGGCCGGCAAGCCGCTGGCCAGTCGTGAGTTGTTTCGCAAGCCCTGAATAGACCGGTATGCTGTGCGCCGAATCTTCAACTCTTCAGGAGAGCCCTCGTGACCCAAAGCAATCGCATTCTTCTCGGCGTGAATATCGACCACGTAGCCACGCTGCGTCAGGCTCGCGGCACCCGTTACCCTGATCCGGTCAAGGCAGCCCTGGACGCAGAAGAGGCGGGCGCCGACGGTATTACCGTGCATCTGCGCGAAGACCGTCGACACATTCAGGAGCGCGACGTATTGCTGCTCAAGGACGTGCTGCAAACGCGCATGAACTTCGAAATGGGTGTGACCGAAGAGATGATGGTGTTTGCCGAACGCATTCGCCCGGCGCATATCTGCCTGGTGCCTGAAACCCGTCAGGAACTGACCACCGAAGGCGGCCTGGATGTGGCTGGGCAGGAAGCGCGGATCAAGGCGGCGGTTGATCGTCTGGCGAAAATCGGCTGCGAAGTGTCGTTGTTTATCGATGCCGATGAGCGTCAGATCGAAGCGTCCAGGCGTGTCGGCGCGCCTGCTATCGAACTGCACACCGGGCGTTATGCCGATGCGCAAACCCCGACTGAAGTGGCTGAGGAACTGCAGCGCGTGGCCGATGGCGTGGCGTTTGGTCTGGGGCAGGGGCTGATCGTCAACGCCGGTCACGGCTTGCATTACCACAACGTGGAGGCAGTGGCTGCGATCAAGGGCATCAATGAATTGAATATTGGCCATGCGCTGGTGGCACATGCCTTGTTCGTGGGCTTCAAATCGGCTGTGGCCGAGATGAAGGCGCTGATTCTGGCTGCGGCGAAGGTTTAAGTAGGTTTGACACGGAGTATGAGCCGCTCTACAGCTGCGGCTCTTCCTTGGGCTTGGTCTTGTCGATGCCCGGGATATGCAGCTTGCTGTCGGCAGCCTGGTCACCTTCGAGCTGCGGCTGCGTGGCCCATGTCAGGATGTCGTAGTAACGGCGGATGTTGGCCACAAAGTGCACCGGTTCGCCACCACGGGCGTAGCCATAGCGGGTTTTGCTGTACCACTGCTTCTGCGCAAGGCGAGGCAGCATTTTCTTCACGTCCAGCCACTTGTTCGGGTTCAGGCCTTCTTTTTTGGCCAGCTTGCGCGCGTCCTCAAGATGACCACCGCCAACGTTGTAGGCCGCCAGGGCAAACCAGGTGCGATCAGGTTCCTGGATATCGTCGTCCAGTTCGCTCTTGATCAGTGCAAGGTACTTGGCGCCGCCCATGATGCTTTGCTTGGCATCCAGGCGGTTGGACACACCCATGGCCCGTGCTGTGTTTTGGGTCAGCATCATCAGGCCGCGAACGCCAGTTTTGGAGGTCACGGCGGGTTGCCACAGGGATTCCTGATAGCCCATGGCCGCCAGCAGGCGCCAGTCGATCTGTTCTTTCTTGGCTGCTTCCTTAAAGAACTTTTCGTACTTGGGCAGGCGCTGTTGCAGGTGCTGGGCGAAGGTGTAGGCACCCACGTAGCCCAGTACATCCACATGGCCGTAGTAGCGGTCTTTAAGGCGCTGCAGGGTGCCGTTCTTTTCGACCTTGTCCAGGTAGGCGTTGATCTCGTTGAGCAGGCTGTTGTCTTCACCGGCCATGACTGCCCAGCGCTGGCTGCGGGCATCGCCCAGGTCAAAGGCCACGCGCACATTGGGGAAGTACACCTGGTTCATCGCCACTTCGTTAGAGTCGACCAGAGTCAGGTCGGTCTGGCCCTCATCGACCATGCGCAGCAAGTCGACCACTTCAACGGCGTCAGATTCGTCGTATTCGATCCCCGGGTACTGTTTTTTCAGTTCGGCCAGCTGTTCGGCGTGGGAACTGCCTTTCATGACGGTGATGCGCTTGCCCACCAGATCAGCGGCAGAGGTGGGGCGTGACTGGCCGTTGCGATAGATGATCTGCGGTGTGACTTCGAGGTACGGGTGAGAGAACTTGGCTTGTTGCAGGCGTTTCTCGCTGCTGACCAGGCCGGCAGCAGCTAGAACAGGGCCGTCAGGCTGGCCCAGTTGATTGAACATTTCGTCCAGGTTGTCAGCTGTTTCGATCTTCAGCTCAACCCCCAGATCGTCGGCAAAGCGCTTCACCAGCTCGTATTCAAAGCCGGTTTCGCCATTGCGATCCTCGAAATAGGTCGCGGGGCTGTTACGGGTAATCACCCGCAGTACCCCATCCTCCTTTACGCGCTCAAGCGTGCTGGGTTTTTCAACGCAGGCACCGAGCATCAGGAAGAGTCCGGTTGCGAGCAGCCATTTGGCGCAGCGCGGGCGGATATCAGTTATGGAAAACATCCGCGCAGTATACGCAAAGCAGCGCAGGTGCCATATCTCGACAATTTTCAGTCATTCTGATATTGGATGTGAAAAAGGCTGAAACCCTTGTGGATTGGGGGGTAGATAGGTGTTTAAAGATCATAAACGACCATCCATCAGGCGGCTGATAGCCATAAAGAATAAGGCTTTGGTCGATTAGCGACGTTTGGTGTGCGTCAGGTGTGCCGTTTCGGGTGCCGTGGCGAACGGTTTAGGCTAGAATGCCGGGCCTCAAAGCATACCCCTCCCGAGGCTGTCCCGAAGATGTTGATCCTGCGCGGCGCTCCTGCCCTTTCTGCCTTTCGCCACAGCAAACTCCTTGCACAACTGAGCCTCAAGGTTCCGGCTGTCACTGGTTTGTATGCTGAATTCGCCCACTTTGCCGATACCACCGGTGAGCTGACCAGCGATGAACAGCAGGTACTGGCTCGTCTCCTGAAGTACGGCCCAAGTGTGCCGGTCCAAGAGCCGAGTGGCCGACTGTTCCTGGTGTTGCCGCGGTTTGGCACCATTTCCCCCTGGTCGAGCAAGGCCAGCGACATTGCCCGTAACTGTGGCCTGGCGAAAATCCAGCGCCTGGAACGCGGCATTGCATTCTATGTAGCTGGCCAGTTCAGCGACGCGGATGCCGAGCTGATCGCTGCTGCTTTGCATGACCGCATGACGCAAATCGTGCTGGACACCCTTGAGCAGGCCGCTGGCCTGTTCAGTCACGCCCAGCCCAAGCCGCTGACGGCGATTGACGTGCTGGGTGGCGGTCGCGCCGCGCTGGAAAAAGCCAACGTCGAGTTGGGCCTGGCACTGGCCGAGGACGAAATCGACTATCTGGTCAATGCCTTCAACGGTCTGGGGCGCAACCCGCACGACATCGAACTGATGATGTTTGCCCAGGCCAACTCCGAGCATTGCCGGCACAAGATTTTCAACGCCAGTTGGGACATTGACGGCCAGAGCCAGGACAAGAGCCTGTTCGGCATGATCAAGAACACCTACGTGATGCACAGCGAAGGCGTTCTGTCTGCTTATAAGGACAACGCTTCCGTGATCGTCGGCAGCGTGGCGGGGCGTTTCTTCCCGGACCCTGAAACCCGCCAGTACGGCGCGGTGCAGGAGCCGGTGCACATCCTGATGAAGGTCGAGACGCACAACCACCCGACTGCCATCGCCCCGTTCCCGGGTGCAGCGACCGGTTCCGGTGGCGAGATCCGTGACGAAGGCGCAACCGGCCGTGGTGCCAAGCCAAAGGCTGGCCTGACCGGTTTCACCGTCTCCAACCTGCAGATCCCGGGTTTTGAACAACCGTGGGAAGTGCCATACGGCAAGCCTGAGCGCATCGTCACCGCGCTGGACATCATGATCGAAGGCCCGCTGGGCGGCGCTGCGTTCAACAACGAATTTGGTCGTCCGGCCCTGACCGGTTACTTCCGTACTTTCGAGCAGTCCATCACCACACCGCGTGGCGAAGAAGTGCGTGGTTACCACAAGCCGATCATGTTGGCTGGTGGCATGGGCAACATCCGCGCCGAACACGTACAGAAAGCCGAAATCACCGTTGGCTCCAAGCTGATCGTGCTGGGTGGCCCGGCGATGCTGATCGGCCTGGGCGGCGGTGCTGCGTCCTCGATGGCGACCGGCGCAAGCTCGGCAGACCTGGACTTCGCTTCGGTACAGCGCGAAAACCCGGAAATGGAACGCCGTTGCCAGGAAGTTATCGACCGTTGCTGGCAGTTGGGTGACAAGAACCCGATCAGCTTTATCCACGACGTGGGTGCCGGTGGTCTGTCCAACGCCTTCCCTGAGCTGGTGAACGACGGCGACCGTGGTGGCCGCTTCGAGCTGCGTAATATTCCAAACGACGAGCCGGGCATGGCCCCGCACGAGATCTGGAGCAACGAATCCCAGGAACGTTACGTTCTGGCCGTAGGCGTCGAAGACTTCGACCGCTTCCAGGCGATCTGCGAGCGTGAGCGTTGCCCGTTTGCCGTGGTCGGTGAAGCGACTGCCGAACCGCAGCTGACCGTCACCGACAGCCACTTCGGCAACAACCCGGTGGATATGCCACTGGAAGTGTTGCTGGGCAAGGCGCCGCGCATGCACCGTTCGGCAGTGCGTGAAGCCGAGCTGGGCGATGATTTCGACCCGGCTGCACTGAGCATTGGCGAGTGTGTCGAGCGCGTTCTGCATCACCCGGCGGTTGCCAGCAAAAGCTTCCTGATCACCATTGGCGACCGCACCATCACCGGTCTGGTTGCCCGTGACCAGATGGTTGGCCCGTGGCAAGTGCCGGTGGCTGATGTTGCCGTTACTGCGACCAGCTTCGATGTGTACACCGGTGAAGCCATGGCCATGGGCGAGCGTACTCCGCTGGCACTGCTGGATGCTCCGGCATCGGGCCGCATGGCTATCGGTGAAACCCTGACCAACATCGCCGCTTCGCGCATTGGCAAGATCAGCGACATCAAGCTGTCGGCCAACTGGATGTCCGCAGCCGGTCACCCGGGTGAAGATGCCCGTCTGTACGACACCGTAAAAGCGGTGGGCATGGAGCTGTGTCCTGAGCTGGGCATCACCATTCCCGTGGGCAAAGACTCTATGTCGATGCAAACCCGCTGGAACGAAGACGGTACCGACAAGACGGTGACCTCGCCGCTGTCGCTGGTTGTCACCGGTTTTGCCCCGGTGCTCGACGTTCGCCAGACCATGACCCCGGTATTGCGCATGGACAAGGGCCTGACCGATCTGATCCTGATCGACCTGGGCCGTGGCCAGAACCGCATGGGTGCCTCGATCCTGGCACAAACCTACGGCAAACTGGGCAAGCAGGCGCCGGACGTGGATGACGCGGAAGACCTCAAGGCCTTCTTCGCCGTGATCCAGGGCTTGAACGCCGATGGTCACCTGCTGGCTTACCATGACCGTTCCGACGGCGGTTTGCTCACCAGCGTGATGGAAATGGCCTTTGCCGGTCACTGCGGCCTGAACCTGGTGCTTGATTGCCTGACCCAGAACGCCAGCGAAATCCCGGCCATTCTGTTCAACGAAGAACTGGGTGCCGTGATCCAGGTCCGTCAGGACTCCACCGCCGAAGTACTGGCGCAGTTCAGCGTTGCCGGTCTGGGCGAGTGTGTGGCGGTGGTTGGTCAGCCACTGAACAATGGCGAAGTCAGCATCAGCTTCAACGGCGAGACCGTGTTTACCGGCGAGCGTCGCCTGTTGCAGCGCCAGTGGGCTGAAACCAGCTTCCAGATCCAGCGTATGCGTGACAACGTTGAATGCGCCGAGCAAGAGTTCGACGTGCTGCTGGAAGAAGACAACCCGGGCCTTAGCGTCAAGCTGAGCTTCGACGTCAACAACAACATCAGCGCGCCGTACATCAAGAAAGGCATTCGCCCGCAAGTGGCGGTACTGCGTGAGCAGGGCGTCAACGGTCAGGTGGAGATGGCGGCGGCGTTTGACCGTGCTGGTTTCAACGCGATCGACGTGCATATGAGCGACATTCTGGCCGGCCGTGTCGACCTGAACGAGTTCAAGGGCCTGGTTGCCTGCGGTGGTTTCTCTTACGGCGACGTACTGGGTGCCGGTGAAGGCTGGGCCAAGTCGGCCTTGTTCAACGCCCGTGCCCGAGACGCGTTCCAGAGCTTCTTCGAGCGCTCCGACAGCTTCTCCCTGGGTGTGTGCAACGGTTGCCAGATGATGTCCAACCTGAGCGAACTGATCCCGGGCAGCGAGCTGTGGCCGCACTTTGTGCGTAACCGCTCCGAGCAGTTCGAAGCCCGTGTGGCAATGGTTCAGGTTCAGGAGTCGAACTCGATCTTCCTGCAGGGCATGGCCGGTTCGCGCATGCCGATCGCTATTGCCCACGGTGAAGGCCATGCCGAGTTCGCCAGCGAAGAAGCCATGCTGCAAGCGGATCTGTCCGGTGCTGTAGCCCTGCGTTTCGTCGACAACCACGGCAAGGTCACGGAAAACTACCCGGCCAACCCTAACGGTTCGCCGCGCGGGATTACCGGCCTGACCAGCCGTGACGGCCGGGTGACCATCATGATGCCGCACCCGGAACGTGTATTCCGCGCTGTGCAAAACTCGTGGCGCCCTGAAGAGTGGAATGAAGATGCACCGTGGTTGCGCATGTTCCGTAACGCTCGTGCTTGGGTAGATTAAACGCGATGTACAAGCTCAGCTTCTTCGTTCCCCCAAGCCATGTTGAAGTGGTCAAGGATGCCGTATTCGCTGCCGGTGGCGGTCGAATCGGCACCTACGACCATTGCGCCTGGCAGACCCTGGGCCAGGGCCAGTTTCGTGCGCTGGACGGCAGTCAGCCGTTTATCGGGCAAACCGGTCAGGTCGAGTATGTCGGGGAATGGAAGGTTGAGCTGGTTGTTGCCGATGATCTGATTCACGCCGTGGTGGCTGCGCTCAAACTCAGCCACCCGTATGAAACGCCTGCTTATGAAGTATGGCGTTTGGCGGATTTGTGAGTGCTGGCATGCTCTAATGTGGGAGCGGGCTTGCTCGCGATGGTATCAACCAGGTCTGCCTGCATGACCGCGTAGATACCATCGCGAGCAAGCCCGCTCCCACAGGATCTCCCACAAGATCTATGCTGGCTTGATCAAACGTCCCAACACCTCGCTCAACCCGCCTGCCTGTTCCCCTACCAACACATGCCAAATGCCATCGGCGTGCTGGCTCATGCCCTGGCTACCCAAAGCCTTGAGCTGACTTTCTGATAGCAAATGCTCTTCCCCCAGCTTGACCCGCAAGCGGGTAATAGCCACGCATTCAACGTGCAATACATTGCTGCTGCCGCCCAGTGCGTTCAGCCATTTTTGTGCGTGCCCGGATTCGACTTCTTGCACGGGCTCAAGCGCAGCGGTCGGCGTTGTACTGATGGCATGCGACCGGTTGTCTTGCGATAGCGCCAGGCGAATATCATCGGCAATGCTGTCAGCCATTGGCCCGACCACGACTTGCAGGCTGCCCGCACGACCGGGGCGCATCACGCCCATGGCGCCCAGGGCCTTGAGTTCGCTGTCCACGGCCTTGTTGCGATCGGCCAGCTCCAGGCGCAGGCGGGTGGTGCAGGCGCCGACGCTGATCAGATTGTCCGGGCCGCCCAGTGCCTGAATATAGGTATTGGCGCGCTGGTTCTCGGTGAGATCGACGGTTTCGGTTACAGGGTTGTCTTCACGCCCCGGGGTTTTCAGATTGAAGCGGCGAATGCAGTAATCGAACACCAGATAATAAAGGGCGAAATACGCCAGTCCGATGGGGAAAATCATCCAGCCATTGGTCGACTTGCCCCAGCCCAGCAGCATATCGATGGCACCACCGGAAAAGGTGAAGCCCAAGTGGATATTCAGCAGATTGGTGATGGCCATCGACAGACCGGTCAGCAGCGCGTGCAGCAAGTAGAGCAAAGGCGCGAGAAACATGAAGGCGAATTCGATGGGTTCGGTGACGCCGGTTAAAAATGCCGTCAGTGCCAGCGACAGGAAAATCCCGCCCATCAATTTGCGCCGTTCTGGCAGTGCATTGCGGTACATCGCCAGGCAGGCAGCGGGCAGGCCGAACATCATCATCGGGAACATGCCCGTCATGAATTGCCCGCCCTTGGGGTCGCCTGCAAAGTAGCGGGTCAGATCGCCGGTCACCACTTGCCCGGCTTCGTTGGTAAAACTGCCGAACACAAACCACGCCATATTGTTGAGGATATGGTGCAACCCGGTCACGATCAGCAGTCGATTCAGCACACCAAATATAAACGCGCCCAGGCTGCCGCTTTCGAGCAGCAACACGCCGAGGCTGTTGATGCCTTCCTGGATAGGTGGCCAGATCACACCGAACAAGGCCCCCAGGGCTACGGCCGCAAATCCGGTGACGATCGGTACAAAGCGACGACCGCCAAAAAACGCCAGGTACTCCGGTAGCTTGATATCTTTGAAGCGGTTATACAGCGCCCCGGCCATCAGGCCGCTGACAATCCCGGCGAGCATGCCCATATTGATATTGGGGTCCAGCGCCTTGAGGGTTGAAACCAGCACAAGGTAGCCGATTGCACCCGCCAATCCGGCAGTACCGTTATTGTCGCGAGCAAAGCCCACGGCAATGCCGATGGCAAAGATCAACGCCAGATTGGCAAAAATGGTTCCGCCCGCGTCGTGGATGATCGCAATGTCGAGCAGGTCGGTGTCGCCCAGGCGCAGTAACAGTCCGGCAATGGGCAGGATCGCAATCGGCAGCATCAGCGCCCGGCCAAGCCGTTGCAATCCTTCGATAAAGTATTGGTACATGAGAGATTCTCCGTCGTTGTTATTGTTGTCAGTCGCACAGTGGCCAGTACTGACGACAGGCCTCGCGTACAGATGCGGCATTGCTCATGTTCAGCAGGGTCTGGCTTAACGTCTGGCACATCCCGGCATCCAGTTGACGGACCCGGGCCTTGATTTCACCGATTTGCAGCGGGCTGACCGACAGCTCGCGAACCCCCAGGCCGATCAACACCGGCGTGGCCAACGGGTCACTGGCCAGTGCACCGCACACACCGACCCAGCGCTGATGCCTGGCAGCCCCGCTGCAGGTGTGGGCGATCAGGCGCAGCAACGCCGGGTGCAGGGCATCGACGCGGGCGGCCAGCCCGGCATGGTCGCGGTCCATCGCCAGGGTGTACTGGGACAGGTCGTTGGTGCCGATGGAGAGAAAATCCGCATGTTCGGCCAATTGCTCAGCCATTAGGGCGGCGGCCGGGACTTCAATCATGACGCCCAGTTGCGGGCGTTGGCTCAGGCCCATTTCGACGCGCAAGGCATCCAGGCGCCGACGGATATGCAGCAGCTCATCGACCTCGGTAATCATCGGCAACAGGATGCGGCAACGCTGCGTCGGGCTGACTTGCAGCAAGGCGCGCAATTGCCGGTCGAGCACGTCGGGATGCAGTTGCGCCAGGCGGATACCGCGCAGGCCCAGTACCGGGTTGGCTTCGGCGGGTAGTGGCAGGTAGTCGAGTTGCTTGTCGCCGCCCACATCAATGGTGCGGATGATTACCGGCTTGTCACCCATGGCATTGAGCACGCTCTGGTAGGCCGCAATCTGTTCTTGCTCGTTGGGAGCCGTGCTGCGGTCGACAAACAGGAATTCAGTGCGCAGCAAACCCACGCCGTCTGCACCGTTGGCGTTGGCGCTGGCAGCTTCATGGCTGGAGGCAACGTTGGCGGCAATTTCAATGTGCTGGCCGTCGCAGGTGATGGCGGGTTCATGGGCGTGCAGTTGTTGCCGGGCAAAACGTTGCTGGCGGGCCAGAGTGGTTTGACGCACCTGTTCGATGCGCTCATCGCTCGGCGTCAGTTCAAGACGAGCGTTGTCGGCGTCGAGTATCACTGGCTGGCCGACAGGTAAGTCGAGGGCATCGGGGCCCAGGGCAACCAGGCAAGGCAGGCCTTTGCCGCGTGCCAGAATCGCCACATGGGAAGTAGCACCGCCTGCCGCCATGCACAGCCCGGCGACGTTCTGCGCGCTGAGCATCAGCAAGTCGGAAGGGGTCAGTTCATGGGCTGCGACGATGGCCCCCGGCGGCAGCTGGCAATGCCCGCTCTCGCCCAGCAGGGCACGCAGAACCCGTTGTTGCAGGTCGTGCAAATCGTTGCTGCGCTCAGCCAGCAGGGTGTTGCCCAGACTCTTCAAAATCGTGCATTGCTGCTCGATGGCCGCGCTCCAGGCATGGGCCGCGCCCTGGCCTTGGGCGATGGCCAAATGGCTGTCCTGGAGCAGTGCGCTGTCATCAAGCAGGTCCAGGTGAGTGGCAAAAATCGCTTCCTCATCGCCATTGTTTTGCTCGCGCGCGGCGATCAGGGTTAGCCGGATTTCGCCGCGTACCTGCTCCAGCGCGGTATTGAGTGCCCGCAATTGTTGCTCGGGCACATGGTTGCCAGGGTCGGCGGGCAGTTGCACGCCGGTCAAATAAAACAGCGGGCCGCTCGCCAGTCCCGGCGCTGCGCATACTCCGTTGAGTTGCCCTGGTGGATTGATGGCGCGGAGCGGTGTCGGTGTCGGTGTCGGTGTTGGCCTGGCAGGTGCCGGTGCGGATTGTGCCTTGCCCAGCGCGGCCAAAATAGCCTGGAGCGCAGCTTCGGCATCTTCGCCCTCGCAGCTGACCTTTACCTCATCCTGCTCGCAGATGCCCAGCGCCAACAACCGCACAATGCTGTCGCAGGGGGCTGAATTGGCGCCCATATGCAGGCGCGACACGCTCTTGAATCCGAGGGCGGTCTGGCGCACCAGCGCAGCCGGTCGCGCGTGCAGGCCACCGTGATGGGTAATGCGCACACTGCCTTGGGCCTGCTGGCTGGTGTTGTCAGCGACGGCCGAGGGCGCACCACTCTGGCGTGCAACGATATGCAGCAACGCCTCGCCCGCCAGAACCGTGCCCTGTTGCGCCGGGTGCAGTTCGAAATGCTCACCATTGGTCAGCACCAGCAAGCTGATCAGGCTTTTGCAGCGTTGCGCGATGTGATCGGGGTTGAAGCGCAGCAGCGGTTGCCCATTGCTGACCTGTGCGCCGTTCTCCACCAGTAACTGGAAACCCTCACCCTGCAGATCAAAGGTGTCCAGCCCCACATGCAACAGCAGCTCGGCGCCGTTTTCGGCGCGGATGGTCAGGGCGTGGGCTGTTTTGGCGACATGCACGACAACACCGTCACAGGGCGCATACAAACAATCGTTCAGAGGGTCGATACCAATACCGTCGCCCATCATGCCGCTGGAAAATACGTCATCCGGGACCAGGGCCAGCTTGATGATCGGACCGCTAAGCGGCGCGCTGAGGGTGAGACCTTTATTATTGTGCATGGCGCGATACTCATTAAACCTGCAGGGGAGGGCAACTCAGTGGGTACGGGTCACTTTGCTTAAAAAACGCGGCTGGTCGGGGTTCAACCCTCTGGCCTCGGCCAGGCCTGCGGCCATTACGTAGAAACTTTGAATCGCCAGAATCGGGTCCAGGTCAGGGTGCGCTGCCTGGCTCAAGGTCAGGTCGCGTTCGGCCACGTCATCAGGTGCCGCCAGCAACACTCGGGCGCCGCGTTGGCGCATGTCACTGGCCAGGGTCAGCAAGCCCGCCTGCTCCACGCCGCGCGGGGCGAAAATCAGCAGCGGGTAGTTTTCGTCGATCAAGGCCATGGGGCCGTGGCGCACTTCTGCACTGCTGAAGGCTTCGGCCTGCAGCGTTGAGGTCTCCTTGAACTTGAGTGCGGCCTCCTGGGCGATGGCAAAGCCTGCGCCCCGGCCAATGACCAGCAGTCGCTGGGCGTCGCGCAAGGTGTCGATGGCTTTGCTCCAGTCCTGTGTGCAGGCATCGCGCAGGCCTGCGGGCAGAAGGTGCCCGGCTTCGAGCAAGGCTTTGTCGTTGGCCCAGTGGGCAACCAGTCGGGCGCTGGCGCTCAGGGTGGCGATAAAGCTCTTGGTTGCGGCAACACTGTGTTCGGCACCTGCACACAGGGGCAGGGTGTAAGCGCTGGCAGCTTGCAGCGGCGTGTGTTCGGCATTCACCAGTGCTACCGTCACGGCGCCGCGCTCACGCAGCAAACTCAGGCTGTCGATGATGTCGGGGCTTTGCCCGGACTGGGAAAAGGCAAACACCGCCTGGCCTTTTACCCGCAGCGGAGACTGGCGCAAGGTCACGACTGACATCGGCAACGATGCCACGGGTACGCCCACATACTGCATGGCCAGGTAGGAAAAAAAACTGGCGGCATGGTCCGAGCTGCCGCGGGCCAGGGTCATGGCCACGTCGGGCGGGCTAGCCCGCAGGTCGCTGGCGAGGTCAATCAGGCTCGGTTCGAGATTGAGCAGTTGGCGTTCAACGGCATCACATGAGGCCTGGGCCTCTTCAAGCATTTTGGACGGCTTTTTATAAGACAAGAGCTTCCCCTTCGACCATGACAGCGGTGAGATTCAGTGAACGGTCCAGGCGCACGCAGTCAGCCCAGCTACCGGGCTGCAAGCGCCCGCGATCCTCAATGCCGAGGTAGTCGGCCGGGAACTGCGACAGGCGCTGCGAGGCTTCGGCCAGTGGCAGGCCGATTTTCACCAGATTGCGCAGCGCCTGATCCATTGTTAGGGTGCTGCCTGCCAGCGTGCCATCCGCCAGACGCACGCCGCCCAGGCATTTGGTCACGGTGTGGCTGCCCAGTTGGTATTCGCCATCGGGCATACCGGTGGCGGCCGTCGAGTCGGTGACGCAGTACAGGCAAGGGATCGCTCGCAAGGCCGCGCGAATGGCGCCGGGATGCACATGCAACAGGTCGGGAATCAACTCGGCAAAGTGTGCATGAGCCAGGGCAGCGCCAAGAATTCCGGGTTCGCGGTGATGCAGCGGGCTCATGGCGTTATACAGATGGGTAAAGCTGCTGGCGCCCGCATCCAGTGCGGCCACGCCCTCTTCATAACTGCCCAGGGTGTGGCCCAGTTGCATGCGAATGCCGCGGGCGCTGAGTGCGCCAATCAGTTCAATATGGCCGGCAATTTCAGGTGCGATGGTGATGACCTTTATCGGCGCCAGGTTCAGGTAATCCTCTACTTCGGCCATCAGTGCGGTGTGTGCGAAGTTGGGCTGAGCGCCAAGTTTGCCGGGGTTGATATACGGGCCTTCGAGATGCACGCCGAGTACGCGGGCGCAGCCGCTCGGGCGTGTCTGGCAAAAGTCACCGAGGGCCCCCAGCACGCGGCTGATATCGTGATTCGGCGCGGTCATGGTGGTGGCCAGTAATGCCGTAGTGCCAAAGCGCAGATGGGTGCGGGTGATGGTGTCGAAGGCCTGCGCCCCTTGCATGATGTCTTTGCCGCCGCCGCCGTGTACGTGCAAGTCGATAAAGCCCGGCAGCAGGTAGGGCAAGTCGTTATCGGCCGGGTTGCAAGGGCTGCCTTCGATGCCGGTCACTTTGCCGTTTTCATGGCGCAGGTGGCCGCGAACCCAACCTTGGGCCGTGAGGATGTTGTCTTCGAGCATGAGCGGCCCTCTGGGCGTTGAATCGAATAAGGGTTAGCGGCGCAGTTCCGCCACGAAGTCGTAGTAATCGTTGCGGCAATAGGTGTCAGTGACTTCGATGGGGGTGTTGTCTTCGAGGTAGCCAACCCGGGTCATCAGCAGCATGGCGGTGCCAGGCTCAATCCCGACCAGGGCTGCGAACTCGACCGGGGCGTTGATTGCCTGAATATGTTGCAGGGCACGGACCACCGGTTTGCCGATGTTGTCCAGGTACTCATAGAGTGAGTCGCCAATGCTCTGTGGCTGCGGGATCAGCGAGGCGGGCAGGGCGCTCATTTCGATTGCCATCACGGTCTCATCGGCTTTGCGCAGGCGCTTGAGTCGCGCGACTTTATCGGTAGGCGACAGCGCCAGGCGGATCAGCTCTTCGTGGGTTGGCGCGGTGATTTGCCGCTCCAGCCAATGTGAGCTGGGAACGAAGCCTTTGAGCCTGAGCATTTCGCTGAAACTTGAAAGCCGTGACAGCGGCTGTTCCAGGCGTGGCGTGATAAAGGTCCCCGAGCCCTGGCTGCGGCGGATCAGGCCTTGCTCGAACAGCACTTCCAGCGCTTTGCGGGCGGTCACGCGGGACAGGCCCAGTTGTTCACTCAGGCTGCGCTCTGAAGGCAAAGCCTGCTCGGCTTTCCAGACGCCGGCGTGAATCGCGGCTTCCAGATTTCGCGCCAGTTGCAGGTACAGCGGCGTGGCCAGGGTGTCGTCCGGGCGTAGTGCCAGAAGAGTGTTCATGGGCGGTGTTTCCGACGCGGTTGTTGGGTTTTTGTCGCTCGGTAATGGGGCGAAAGTAATACCACTTTAATACCAAGTCAACGCGAATATGGGCGAGTAATCCCGCATTAACAGGGTTGTTAGCGTATGTTTTGTTGTTTGGTTTTGAAGTGGTATTAGCGTTGTGCAGAGGGCGTCAAGAAGTTGCGGGCCCGATCGGGCCCTGCAAGGTGTAAAGGTATTAGGGGGCAGCGGGGAGAGTGACAGGCGGGGGGCTGGAAATTATTTTTGCTTAAGGACGGATTTCAACCATGGTGCCGTCTTGCACCAGGTTCCAGACTTCGCGCATTTCGTGGTTTTTCATCGCGATGCAGCCATCGGTCCAGTCCAGGGTATGGAACAGTTCCTCGGGATTCTCTTCGCTGTCCGGGGTGCCATGGATCATGATCATTGAACCAGGGTTTACGCCTTCACGCCGGGCTGTGGCCGCGTCGCTGATATTGGGGTAGTTGATATGCATCGACAGGTTGAACTTGTCGCTTTTTTTGCGCCAGTCGACCCAGTACAGCCCCTCGGGCGTGCGTTTGTCGCCCTCGCGCATTTTTGGCCCCTTGGGCTGTTTGCCCAATGAAATGCGGTAGGTCTTGATTGGCTTGCCGTCACTGATCAGTTCCAGCTTGCGAGCAGATTTGAGTACCAGAACCTTGTCGATCTTTTGTCCGGGGCGCACTGGCTGGGCTGACGGGACAGATTTGAGAACCTGGCTTTTATCGACGGGTTTGCCGTTAACGGTGATGACAACAGAGGCCTGGGACGCAAGGGTAAACGACAGGCAGAGGGCAGCTAGCAACCAACGCATTAGAGGAGAATTCCTGAGGTACAAGGCAAACAACATTATTCTTGGGGTTTGTTCAGGCTGGCCAAAGGCGCTACAGCCTCGCTGCGCACCGGGTAGGTATCGCCCTGACGGTCAGCAAAAAAGCATTCTAAGGTACGGCTGACCGTGCGAAAAGCCAGCTCTGACCAAGGGATGTCGGCTTCTTCAAAGAGCCGCACTTCAAGGCTCTCTTCGCCTGCGGCAAAGTCGGGGCTGTGCAGTTCGGCGCGATAGAAAATATGCACCTGATTAATGTGCGGCACATCGATCAGAGTATAGATGGCCAGGTTTTCAACGATCGCGCAGGCCTCTTCGAGGGTTTCGCGGCGGGCCGCGTTTTCTACCGTCTCGCCGTTTTCCATAAAGCCTGCGGGCAGTGTCCAGTAGCCTTTGCGCGGCTCAATGGCGCGACGGCACAGCAGTACCTGAGTGCCCCATACGGGCACGCAGCCGGCAACAATATTGGGGTTCTGATAATGAACGGTCTGGCAATGGTCGCAGACATAGCGCAGGCGCGAATCGCCTTGCGGAATATGCTGGCTGACGGAATGGCCGCACTGGCTACAAAATTTCATGCTGTGGTCTCTGGCTCTGGCGCCTATCTTGGGGCTGCGGCGGGCTGGCGGCAAGTGCGGCATGGCAGGCTGCGACACTGTAGGGCTTGGGTGCCCGGTGCGATTTGGTGCATGATGCCCGATAAGTGACGGATCGAGATGACCTATGCTGGACGAGCTGCTTGGCCGTGTAAGCCGCTATACCCCACGCACGCTGGAAACAGAGCGCAATTATCCTGAGGCTGCCGTGTTGTTGCCGGTGACGCGCAGTGATGAACCTGAACTGATTCTGACCCTGCGTGCCAGCGGGTTGTCGACCCACGGCGGTGAAGTGGCTTTTCCGGGCGGGCGCCGCGACCCTGAAGACCCGGACCTGGTTTTCACCGCCCTGCGTGAAGCCGAAGAAGAAATCGGCCTGCCGCCGGGGCTGGTCGAGGTTATCGGGCCGCTCAGCCCCCTGATCTCATTGCACGGTATCCGTGTAACACCTTATGTAGGCCTGGTACCGGATTATGTTGAGTACCTGGCCAACGATGCGGAGATCGCCGCCGTGTTCAGTGTGCCGCTGGAGTTCTTCCGCCAGGACCCGCGCGAGCACACCCATCGCATCGATTACCAGGGGCGCAGCTGGTATGTGCCGAGCTACCGGTTTGGCGTGTACAAAATCTGGGGGCTTACGGCAATCATGATCGTTGAGCTGATGAACCTGCTCTACGACGACGTCAATATCAACCTGCATATCCCGCCTGAACGTTCGATCCCAATTTAGAGCCGTCTGCAGACGGCCACGCCTGCCTTGAGGACCTTTTCATGAAATACAGCCTGGGCGACTCGCTCGTCGAAACCCATCCCGAGAGCTGGACTGCACCCAATGCCACCCTGATCGGCAAGGTGCGGCTGGAGGAGGGCGCCAGTGTCTGGTTTAACGCCGTATTGCGTGGCGATAACGAGCTGATCCTGATTGGCAAGCACAGCAATGTCCAAGATGGTGCCGTGATGCACACCGATATGGGCTACCCGCTGACCTTGGGCACGGGCGTCACCATTGGCCATAACGCCATGCTGCATGGTTGTACTGTGGGCGATTACAGCCTGATCGGGATCAATGCGGTGATCCTCAATGGCGCAAAAATCGGCAAGCACTGCATCATTGGCGCCAATGCGCTGATTGGCGAAGGCAAGGAAATCCCTGACGGTTCGCTGGTCATGGGTTCGCCGGGCAAGGTGGTGCGCGACCTTACGGATGAGCAGAAAAAACTGCTGGAGGCCAGCGCCGCCCACTATGTAAAGAACGGCCAGCGTTATGCCCGTGACCTTAAGGTGCAAGAACAATGAGTAACACCGAACGCCCGGTCGCCTCGCCCTGCGTGAATATTTGCGCGCTGGACGACGATGACGTGTGCAGCGGCTGTCAGCGCACGGTGGCAGAAATCACCCGCTGGAGTCGCATGACCAATCCCGAGCGGCGGGAGGTGCTGCTGTTGTGCCATGAGCGGGCGAAGGCCAGTGGGATGTGGATGCCGAACTCTCGGTAGGTTTTTTGTGCGAGCGGGCTTGCTCGCGATGCAGGCAACTCGGTGCATCTGAAAATACCGAGGTGATGCTATCGCGAGCAAGCCCGCTCCCACAGGGGTATGTGGCGGGTACAAAATTGGGCACGACTCAAGTACCCTGTGCGCCTTCTTCAGAGGTGTCGCCCGCTGCCATGCTGTTTCTTGTCGCTTATATCGCCAGCGTCGTGCTGATCAACTACGCCTTCTCTACCGCGCCGCACCTGGACATCATCTGGTCAGCCTGGGGCGGTCTGGTATTTGTGCTGCGCGATATGGTGCAGACCCGCTTCGGTCACGGTGCGCTGCTGGCCATGCTGGCGGCACTGGTGCTGTCGTATGTCACCTCCGACCCTTCGATTGCCCTGGCCAGTGCCACTGCCTTCGCCGTGTCCGAGTGCATCGACTGGCTGGTGTTCAGTATCACCAAGCGCCCTTTGCACGACCGTTTGTGGATCAGTTCGGCACTGAGCATCCCCATCGATACCTTTATCTTCTTCGGCATGATCGATGCGTTTACCCCCGGCGTGATCATTACCGCCATGGCCTCGAAATTCGCCGGCGTCACCTGTGTATGGCTGGCAATGGCCTGGCGCTTGCGCAAAGCCGCCGCCTAGTCATGTAAAATGCCAGCCTTTGTATCCCCCTGCAGGCGCTGGCTTGGTCAGTGCCTTCGATGATTTTGTTTCCTTGAGGACCTGAAATGACCCGTATCGGAACTCCACTGTCGCCAACTGCGACCCGCGTCATGTTGTGTGGCTGCGGTGAGCTGGGCAAAGAAGTTGTCATCGAATTGCAGCGTCTGGGGGTCGAAGTGATCGCCGTTGACCGCTACGCCAATGCACCGGCCATGCAGGTTGCCCACCGCAGCCACGTGATCAACATGCTCGATGGCGCCGCCCTGCGTGCCGTGATCGAAGCAGAAAAGCCGCACTTTATCGTTCCTGAAATCGAAGCCATCGCCACTGCCACCCTGGTCGAGCTGGAAGCTGAAGGTTTCAACGTAATCCCGACTGCCCGCGCTACTTCTCTGACCATGAACCGCGAAGGCATTCGTCGCCTGGCAGCCGAAGAGCTGGACCTGCCAACCTCGCCGTACCACTTTGCCGACACCTTCGAAGACTACAGCGCCGCCGTGCTGGACCTGGGCTTTCCGTGTGTGGTCAAGCCGGTGATGAGTTCGTCGGGCAAGGGCCAGAGCCTGCTGCGCAGCGCCGACGATGTAAAGGCTGCGTGGGACTACGCGCAGGAAGGCGGTCGTGCGGGCAAGGGCCGGGTTATCGTTGAAGGCTTTATCGACTTTGACTACGAAATCACCCTTCTGACCGTACGCCATATTGGCGGCACTACCTTCTGTGCACCGGTCGGTCACCGTCAGGAGAAGGGCGATTATCAGGAGTCCTGGCAGCCGCAGGCCATGAGCCCGATTGCTCTGGCCGAGTCCGAGCGTGTGGCCAAGGCTGTTACCGAAGCGTTGGGTGGTCGTGGTCTGTTTGGTGTTGAGCTGTTTATCAAGGGCGATCAGGTGTGGTTCAGCGAGGTTTCGCCGCGCCCGCATGATACCGGTCTGGTGACTTTGATTTCTCAGGACCTGTCGCAGTTCGCACTGCATGCTCGCGCCATCCTCGGTCTGCCGATTCCATTGATTCGTCAGTTCGGGCCATCGGCTTCGGCGGTGATTCTGGTTGAAGGGCAGTCGACTCAGACCGCATTCGCCAACCTGGGTGCTGCCCTGAGCGAACCGGACACGGCCTTGCGCCTGTTCGGCAAGCCAGAGGTTAACGGTCAGCGGCGCATGGGCGTGGCACTGGCGCGGGATGAATCGATTGAAGCCGCGCGGGCCAAAGCGACCCGTGCTGCCAAGGCGGTTGTTGTGGAACTGTAAAGTTCACCGTCAATCAATTGTGGGAGCGGGCTTGCTCGCGATTGCAGCGCCTCGGTAAGTCAAATGTTCCGAGTCGCCTGTATTGCGAGCAAGCCCGCTCCCACAAAGCGAGTACTCCTTCAAGCGACCTTGTTCAGGTCAGCCTCTCTGGTTTCTTTCAGGCACAGCACAGCGATCAGGCTGAGCACGGCTGCGCCGGAAACATACCCGCCCACCCAGCTCAAACCGCCCATGCTCACCAGTTTCTGAGCGAAGAACGGTGCCGCCGAGGCGCCGACAATTCCCCCCAGGTTGTACGCGGCCGACGCGCCGGTATAGCGCACGCGGGTCGGGAATAGCTCTGGCAGCAGGGCGCCCATCGGCGCAAAGGTCACGCCCATCAAAAACAGCTCGATGCACAGAAACAGTGCCACACCCCAAGTGGTGCCGTGGGTGAGCAGGGGTTCCATCAGAAAACCTGACAAGATCGCCAGCACACCGCCAACAATCAGCACCGGTTTGCGTCCATAACGGTCGCTGGCCCAGGCCGACAAAGGCGTCGCCGCCGCCATAAACAGCACGGCAAAACACAGCAGGCCAAGGAAGGTTTCGCGGGTATAACCCAGGGTGGAGACGCCATAGCTCAGGGAAAACACCGTCGATATATAGAACAGCGCATAACACACCACCATCGAGGCGGCGCCCAGCAGCATCGGGGCCCAATATTGGCTGAACAGCTCGACGATGGGCATTTTCACCCGCTCGTGCTGCGCCACGGCCTTGGCGAATACCGGTGTCTCTTCCAGCTTCAGGCGCACATACATGCCCACCATCACCAGTGCTGCGCTAAGCAGGAAGGGGATGCGCCAGCCCCACGAGCGGAACTGCTCGTCGGAAAGGCTCATGGCCAGAATCAGGAACAGGCCGTTGGCCGCCAGAAAGCCGATCGAAGGCCCCAGTTGCGGGAACATGCCATACCAGGCGCGCTTGCCCTTGGGCGCGTTCTCGGTGGCCAGCAGCGCGGCCCCACCCCATTCGCCGCCCAGCCCCAGTCCTTGGCCGAAGCGCAGTACGCACAGCAGGATAGGTGCCCAGGCGCCAATCGTGGCATAGCCCGGTAGTACGCCGATCAGCGTGGTACACACGCCCATCAGCAGCAATGAGGCGACCAGGGTGGATTTGCGCCCGATCCGGTCACCGAAATGGCCAAACAGGAATGAACCCAGCGGGCGGGCAAGAAAGGCGATGCCGAAGGTCAGGAACGCCGACAGCATTTGCGCTGTGCCGGAAGTCTGCGGGAAAAAGACCGGGCCGATGACCAGTGCAGCGGCGGTGGCATACACATAAAAGTCATAGAACTCGATGGCCGTGCCAATAAAGCTGGCCGTGGCAACCCGGGTTGCGGAGTTGACCGGCTTGTCGGGCGAAGCTTCGCTGTAGGTGGTGCTGGAGGTCATACGTATATCCCTGACAGTTATGAGCTCTGTGGCCGATGTCTGCCTTTGCGGCATGATATGGCGAGCAATTTTTATGGTCGTTTGCCCTGAGGGATAACAGGGTGCAAGCGCAGTTCAGGATGGGAACGTGCGCAGGTACTGCGTATGGCAACGCGCCGACAGCGCAGGGTGCGGGTAACACGCGGGTCGGCGAGGCTTGGGTAAGCGGGGATGATTATAGGAAGGCCTGGCAAAATGTAACAAGGCCTTACGGGGCGATTAAACCCCGGGCTTGACGCTGTTGTGCCAGATAAGCACGCGGCTGACGCGGTTTTCTTCGGTCTGCAGGATCTCCAGGCGATAGCCGCCGATCTTCAGGCAAACCGTGGTTTCCGGAATGGTTTCCAGCGCTTCGGTAACCAGGCCGTTGAGGGTCTTGGGACCATCACTGGGCAGATGCCAGCCCAGCGCCTTGTTCAGTTCGCGGATGGAGGCTGCGCCATCGACCACATAACGGCCGTCGGGCAGGGGATCAATATGCGGATTGTTGACGTTCTGCTCGTCCTCGAACTCGCCGACGATCTCTTCGAGAATGTCTTCAAGGGTCACGATACCTAGCACTTCACCGTATTCATCCACGACCACGCCCAGCCGGCGCTGCTGCTTGTGGAAATTGAGCAGTTGCAGTTGCAGTGGGGTGCTTTCAGGAATGAAGTACGGTTCATGACAGACGGCCAGTATTGCCTCTTTGGTCAGGCTGGCGTCGGGCAGCATATGCTGGATATGGCGGGTGTTGAGGATGGCTTCGACCTGATTGATGTCGTTGTGAAACACCGGCAGGCGCGTGCGCTCGGTGTTGCGCAGTTGCTCGATCAGTTCCTCGATCGGGTCGTCGAGGTTCAGGCCTTCAACTTCGCTGCGCGGGATCAGGATGTCATTGACCGTGATGTTGTCCAGTGCATGGATACTGGAAATCAGGTGCGGGCGGCTGCTGGTCTGCTCGCCTTGTTGCTGTGGATCTTCACTGCGAGGCTGCAGGGCTTCTGCGCGTCTGGCCGCTGCGCCACGTTTGCCGAGAAAATAGCCGACAAGTATCCCGGCTCCTGCGATCAACAGCGCCGAAACCGCCAGAATCGACCCGGGGGGCAAGCTATCCATAATTATCGCCCGTCAGATATGCAGAATGTATTCACGAACCAGCTTGCTGCCAAAATAGGCCAGCATCAGCAGGCAAAACCCGGCAAAGGTCCAGCGGATGGCTTTGTGGCCGCGCCAGCCAAGGTGATGGCGGCCCCACAGCAATACACTGAACACCAACCACGCCACGCAGGCCAGAAGCGTCTTGTGCACCAGATGCTGGGCGAAAAGATTGCCCAGAAACAGCCAGCCGGAAATCAGCGACAGCGAAAGCAGCGACCAGCCGGCCCACAGGAAGCCGAACAGCAGGCTTTCCATGGTTTGCAGCGGCGGGAAGTTCTTGATCAGGCCCTTGGGGTGCTTGTGCTTGAGCTGATAGTTCTGCAGCGACAGCAACAACGCCTGGAACACCGCAATGGTGAACATGCCGTAGGCCAGGATCGACAGCAGGATATGCGCGAGGATGCCGGGCTCTTCATTAATCACCTGCACCGTGCCCGGAGGCGCGAACTCGGACAGCAGCACCGTGAGCATGCCCAGCGGGTATAGAAGCAGCAGCAGGTTCTCCACCGGGATCCGTGCGCAGGCCACCAGGGTTACCGTGATCACGGCCACGGCAATCAGGCTGGCCGCACTGAAGAAGTCCAGTTCCAGGCCCGCCGGGGTCATCAGGTGGGTAAACAGGCTGGCGGAGTGGGCGAGCACGGCAAGAATGCCGAGCGTCACCAACAGGCGTTTGTTTGCCTTGGCGCCCTGGCGCAGGCAAGAGCCTTGATAGAAGGTCGCAGCGGCGTATAGACAGGCGGCGGCGAGGCTGGGTAGCAAGCTGGGTGACAAGGGGAGCATAAATCCTGTTAGGCAAGCCCGAAAGGACTGAGTTTGGCATACAACCGCCTGAACACGAAAGACCACATAAGCCGACGGCATGGTGTCGGACACGGCCAGTCTTCGCTATAATCCGCGACCTGCCCACGCCGCAGGCTCGCCGAGCATCAGTTTTACACGGGCTGGGCCGCAATAACCCCGGTCTACTTTGGGCCTGAAAGGATCGCGCATGTTTGAAAATTTAACCGATCGTCTCTCGCAGACGCTGCGCCATGTCACCGGCAAGGCCAAGCTGACCGAGGACAATATCAAAGACACCCTGCGTGAAGTACGCATGGCGTTGCTGGAAGCCGACGTGGCGTTGCCGGTCGTCAAAGACTTCGTCAACGCGGTCAAAGAGCGCGCTGTAGGCACAGAAGTGTCCCGCAGCCTGACGCCGGGCCAGGCGTTTGTGAAGATTGTCCAGGCCGAGCTGGAAAGCCTGATGGGCGCTGCCAACGAGGACCTGGTCCTCAATGTCACGCCGCCTGCCGTGGTATTGATGGCCGGTTTGCAGGGTGCGGGTAAAACCACCACCGCCGGCAAGCTGGCGCGCTTCCTTAAAGAGCGCAAAAAGAAAACCGTGATGGTGGTTTCGGCTGACGTATATCGTCCGGCCGCGATCAAGCAGCTGGAAACCCTGGCCAATGAAGTCGGAGTTACCTTCTTCCCGTCCGATCTTAGCCAGAAGCCGGTGGACATCGCTCGCGCAGCCATTGCTGAAGCGAAGCTGAAGTTTATCGATGTGGTCATCCTCGATACCGCGGGTCGCCTGCATATCGATGCCGAGATGATGGCTGAGATCCAGGAGCTGCACGCGGCGGTCAAGCCTGCTGAAACCCTGTTTGTGGTTGATGCCATGACCGGCCAGGATGCCGCCAACACGGCCAAGGCTTTTGGCGATGCATTGCCGCTGACCGGTGTGATCCTGACCAAGGTCGACGGTGATGCCCGGGGTGGTGCGGCACTGTCCGTGCGTGCCATCACCGGCAAGCCGATCAAGTTTATCGGTATGGGCGAGAAGAGCGATGCGCTCGAGCCGTTCCACCCGGACCGTATTGCTTCACGCATCCTCGGCATGGGCGACGTGCTCAGCCTGATCGAGCAGGCCGAACAGACCCTCGATAAAGACAAAGCCGACAAACTGGCGAAAAAGCTTAAAAAGGGCAAAGGCTTCGACCTCGAAGACTTCCGCGACCAGCTGCAACAGATGAAGAACATGGGCGGCCTTGGCGGTCTTATGGACAAGCTGCCGAACATGGGTGGCGTCAATCTGGCGCAAATGGGCAATGCCCAGGGCGCAGCAGAGAAACAGTTCAAACAGATGGAAGCCATCATCAACTCCATGACCCCGGCCGAGCGCCGCGACCCTGAGCTGATCAGCGGTTCGCGCAAACGCCGCATCGCCATGGGTTCCGGCACTCAGGTGCAGGACATCGGTCGCTTGATCAAGCAACACAAGCAGATGCAGAAGATGATGAAAAAATTCTCCACCAAAGGTGGGATGGCGAAAATGATGCGCGGCATGGGCTCGATGATGCCCGGCGGCGGCATGCCAAAAATGTAATTTACCCGCCCGGACGCTTGCGTCCGGGCAACTCGCAGCAATGCGAGACACCCGGCAAACCCGCACTGTGCGGGAGCTGACCTGTCGCCATTCGTGGCGACCTTGTTGCAAGTCTGTAGGGTATGCCGGTAGGCGCCTGAAAAAGACATTTGCAAAAGTCCGGATATTCCTTAGAATATGCGGCCTTTCGGGCACCTATGCCCGCTGTGCCTTTAGATTTGCAGCACCGACTACAGGAACGATGTTCACATGCTAACAATCCGTCTTGCCCTTGGCGGCTCCAAAAAGCGCCCGTTTTACCACTTGACCGTTACCGATAGCCGTAACCCACGTGACGGTTCCCACAAGGAACAAATTGGTTTCTTCAACCCGGTTGCCCGTGGTCAGGAAATCCGTTTCTCCGTTAAAGAAGACCGCCTCGCCTACTGGCAGAGCGTTGGTGCAACCATGTCTGAGCGTGTTGCTCAACTGGTTAAAGAAAACGCTAAGGCTGCGGCCTGAGCAATATGAGCGTGACGCCTGAAACTGCTGATGATTTGATCGTTATCGGCAAAATCTACTCGATTCACGGCGTGCGCGGCGAAGTGAAGGTTTATTCCTTTACGGATCCAATTGATAACCTGTTGGACTACAAAAAGCTGACGCTTCGGCGCGGCAATGATGTACGACAGGCAGAGCTGGTCAGTGGCCGTTCTCATAACGGCAAGTTTCTGGTTGTAAAGCTCAAGGGTCTCGATGACCGTGACGAAGCTGGTCTTCTTCGCGAATTCGAAATCTGCGTGCCGCGTAACCTGTTTCCTGAGCTGACCGACGGCGAGTACTACTGGTACCAGCTGCAGGGACTGAAAGTGACCAACCTTGAAGGGCAATTGCTCGGCAAGATTGTTGATCTGATGGAAACTGGCTCGAACGATGTCATGGAAGTCAAACCTTGCCCAGGTAGCCTGGATGATCGCGATCGCTTGTTGCCCTATACAGAGCAATGCGTGCTGAGCGTCGACCTTGCAGCTGGCGAGATGAAGGTGGATTGGGATGCGGACTTCTAAGCGTGGCTAAATTGCGCGTAGAAGTGATCAGTTTGTTTCCCGAAATGTTTTCCGCCATCAGCGACTACGGCATCACTAGTCGTGCGGTGAAACAAGGGCTCTTGCAGCTGACTTGTTGGAACCCGCGAGACTACACAACGGATCGACATCACACTGTGGATGATCGCCCATTTGGCGGTGGTCCTGGCATGGTGATGAAGATCAAGCCTCTGGAAGATGCACTGGTTCAGGCCAGAGAAGCAGCCGGAGAGGCGGCGAAGGTGATTTACCTGTCGCCCCAAGGCCGTCAACTGAATCAGTCGGCGGTACGCGAACTGGCGAATGAGGAAGCATTAATCCTTATTGCAGGTCGTTATGAAGGCATTGACGAGCGTTTTATAGATGCTTATGTCGATGAAGAGTGGTCGATTGGTGACTATGTACTCTCTGGTGGCGAGCTGCCGGCGATGGTTCTGATTGATGCGGTTACACGACTGCTGCCTGGAGCTTTAGGGCATGCGGACTCCGCGGAGGAAGATTCCTTCACGGATGGTTTGCTGGATTGCCCGCACTACACCCGACCGGAGGTGTATGCGGATCAGCGTGTTCCCGACGTATTGCTTAGTGGCAATCATGCACACATCCGGCGTTGGCGTTTACAGCAGTCCCTTGGGCGGACCTTTGAACGACGCGCCGATCTTCTGGAAAGCCGCTCGCTTTCTGGAGAAGAGAAGAAGCTGCTCGAGGAATATATCCGCGAGCGGGACGATAGTTAACAACGTATCGATGGTAGGTCAGTTGGCCTACCTTAGGAGCACAGCATGACTAACAAAATCATCCTTGCACTCGAAGCAGAGCAGATGACCAAAGAGATCCCTCCTTTTGCCCCGGGCGATACCATCATCGTCCAGGTGAAAGTGAAGGAAGGCGATCGTTCGCGTCTGCAAGCTTTCGAAGGTGTAGTGATTGCCAAGCGTAACCGTGGCGTGAACAGTGCTTTCACTGTTCGTAAAATCTCCAACGGTGTTGGCGTAGAGCGTACTTTCCAGACCTACAGCCCGCAAATCGACAGCATGGCTGTTAAGCGTCGCGGTGACGTGCGTAAAGCCAAGCTGTACTACCTGCGCGACCTGTCGGGTAAAGCAGCTCGCATCAAGGAAAAACTGGCTTAAGTCCAGCTTCCCGATGCAGAAAAAAGCAGCCTTCGGGCTGCTTTTTTGTTGCCTGAGATTTGTCATACCTTTGTCCAGTTGTAGGTAGTAAAAGCATGACTTTGCGTGAGCAAGAGATCCAACGTCGTACCGAATTGTCCGTTACCCGTATTACCAAAGCGGTATTCCCCTCGACTACCAATCACCACAACACCTTGTTTGGTGGCACTGCGCTGGCCTGGATGGACGAAGTGTCGTTTATCGCCGCGACCCGTTTCTGCCGTTTGCCACTGGTGACAGTGTCTACCGACCGTATTGACTTCAACCACCCGATTGCTGCGGGTTGCATCGTTGAGTTGGTGGGGCGGGTGGTGAAGGTCGGCAATACCAGCCTCAAGGTTGAGGTCGAGGTGTATGTCGAAAGCATGAGCTGCGACAGTCGTGAGCTGGCGATCCAGGGCGTGTTCAGCTTTGTCGCCATTGATGACAGCAAGCGCCCGGTGCCGGTGTTGCCGGGGTTTGCCCCGTAAACTTGCGGTGGATTGTCCTGTGGGAGCGGGCTTGCTCGCGATGGCAGCACTACGGTCTTTCTGGAAAACCGCATAGCCTGCATCGCGAGCAAGCACGCTCCCACAGGAGCTGATGCAGCAAAAAACTAACTCTCCCGCCTGATCAACGCCAGCAGCGTCCACCCGGTTCCCGGTTTCAGTTCGCTATCCGCTGTTACCACATGCACCCAGCCAGTGTTGTCACGGGCAAATAGCAGGGTCACGCGCTTGCCGTGCAGGGCCAGGTAATCGTCCCAGGTAAAGTTGTCGGTCAGGTTGGTGCTGTACAGTTCGGCACCCTGGTTCAGTTCGCTGGCAAGCTGCCCGTACGTCAGTGCCGGGTTGCCCAGCGCTTGCCCGCGGTACTCATGGCTGGCGCGATGCTTGTCACTACGGCGGCTTTCCTGGCCATTGGTCAGGGCAAACAGGCGCTGTGGCCCGAACTCATGCTGAAAGCGCGCCGCTGCCAGGGTGTTCAGCTCGCCAGAGGGCGACAGTGCAAGCAAATGCCCAAGCCCCACCAGATCCAGATGGCTTTCTGCGTGCTCCGAAGCCGGATTGCCGAAGTAGGTGGGTAAATTATCCATGCGTGCTGCGCGAATATTGTCCCAATTGGAGTCGGTCAGCAGGACACGGCTGCCCAATTGTTGCAGGGCCTTGCCAATGACCCGGGCCGGGCCATTGGCACCGACAATCAAAAAGCCGCTGGGTGGCGGCTCTGCCACCTTGAGCAGGCGGGCCAGAGGTCGCGCCGTGGCGCTTTGCAGCACCACGGTGCCAATGATCACGGCAAAGGTCAGGGGCACCAGCAGCAATGCGCCCTCATGGCCTGCTTCGTCCAGGCGGATCGCGAAAATCGCTGAAACCGCAGCTGCCACTATGCCGCGCGGGGCAATCCAGGCCAGCAATGCGCGTTCACGCCAGTTCAGTTTTGAACCAAAGGTTGAGAGTGCAACGTTCAGCGGCCGGGCGATAAACTGAATGATCAGCAGCAACAGCAGCACCGCTGGCCCGAGGCCGATCATTGCGTTCAGGTCCAGGCGCGCCGCCAGCAGAATAAACAGCCCCGAGATCAGAAAGACGCTCAAGTTCTCCTTGAAGTGCAGGATGTTGCGCACATCCACACCTTTCATATTGGCCATCCACATGCCCATCAGCGTGACCGCCAGCAGGCCGGATTCATGCATCACCTGATTGGCGCCAATAAACACGCCAAGAACTGCGGCCAGGGTGGCCAGACTTTGCAAATACTCCGGCAGCCATTGGCGACGTATGATCTGCCCCATGACCCAGCCACCCACAATGCCAAACAGGCTGCCGCACACAATCACCCCAGCAAAGGTCAGCAGGCTGTGGCTCAGGCCCTCGCCCGTGGCGCTGGCGATGATAAAGCTGTACACCACCACCGCGAGCAGTGCGCCAATCGGGTCGATAACGATACCTTCCCAGCGCAGGATATTGGCAATCGACGCTTTGGGTCGGACCACGCGCAGCATCGGTACAATCACCGTTGGCCCGGTGACCAGGGTCAGGGTGCCGAACAGCAAGGCCAGCAGCCAGTCGAAACCCAGCAACCAGTGAGTGGCCAAGGTGATCACCGCCCAGGTCGAGAGTGCACCGACGGTCACCAGGCGATGCACGACAGTACCGATTTCGCGCCATTCGGACAGGTGCAGGGTCAGGCTGCCTTCAAACAGGATCAACGCCACTGCCAGGGAAACCAGCGGCATCAGCAGGGGGCCGAACAGTTCTTGCGGGTCCAGCCAGCCCAGCACCGGGCCGACCAGAATTCCGGTCAGCAGCAAAAACAGGATGGCTGGCAGCTTCAGGCGCCAGGCCAGCCATTGCGAGGCCAGGGCTGCGATGCCGATGCCGCCGAAAGACAGCAAAATCTGTTGTTCGGTCATAAGGTCATCCTGAGAAAACTTGGGGTTTATGGCATCCGCCAGCCATGAAAGACTAGCGGCCACTTTTGCAGTTCACTTTTTATTTGTGCGCAACCTTTACCCTGCGCGTTTCGAGAACCGATGCCAGCTATAGACGACCCACTTATCGACCGCTTTCTGGATGCCTTGTGGCTGGAAAAAGGCCTGTCGGACAACACCCGCAACGCCTATCGCAGTGATCTGGCCCTGTTCAATGGCTGGTTGCAGGAACGCGGCATTACGCTGGTCAATGCCGGGCGTGAGTTGATTCTCGATCACCTGGCCTGGCGTCTGGAGCAGAGCTACAAGCCGCGCTCTACTGCTCGGTTTCTGTCAGGTGCGCGTGGTTTCTATCGCTACTTGTTGCGCGAAAAGCTGATTGGCGTTGATCCGACGCTGCAGGTCGATATGCCGCAGCTGGGCAGGCCGCTGCCTAAATCCCTGTCGGAAGCGGATGTAGAGGAGCTGCTCTGCGCCCCTGATCTGAGTGAAGCCATTGGCCAGCGTGACCGGGCGATGCTTGAGGTGTTGTATGCCTGCGGTCTGCGGGTTACCGAGCTGATCAGCCTGACCCTGGAGCAGGTCAATCTGCGCCAGGGAGTGTTGCGGGTAATGGGCAAGGGCAGCAAGGAACGCCTGGTGCCGATGGGGGAGGAGGCCATTGTGTGGGTTGAGCGTTACATGCGCGATGCCCGTCATGAACTGCTCGGCGGTCGCCCCAGTGATGTGCTGTTCCCCAGCCAGCGTGGCGAACAGATGACCCGCCAGACCTTCTGGCACCGCATCAAGCATCAGGCCAAAGTGGCCGGTATCGACAAGTCGCTGTCGCCGCATACATTGCGCCATGCCTTCGCCACCCATTTGCTCAACCACGGCGCCGATTTGCGCGTGGTGCAAATGCTGCTGGGGCACAGTGACCTGTCCACAACGCAGATTTACACCCATGTTGCCCGTGCCCGCCTGCAAGACCTGCACGCCCGCCATCACCCGCGTGGCTAGTCGGAGTCGGTCATGCAGGCCATCTGTGGTAGGCTTTGCCGGTTTAGAAAGCGCGCCGCCCAAACCCGTTGTTTCAGGACGGGTATCAGGGTTGGCTGCTTTGCCCGTCTTCAGGAGTTCCCATGCGTGTGATCCAGATTTTCGCCGCCGCAGCCATTGCGTTGGTCAGCACCTTCTCGTTCGCCGACACCGGCGCCGAACAAGCTATTCGCAAGAGCCTCGAAACCCTGCAACTGGATGTTCCGGTCGAGAGCATCAGCGCCAGCCCCATGGCCGGCCTGTATGAAGTCAAGCTCAAGGGCAGCCGCGTGCTGTATGCCAGTGCTGATGGCCAGTTCATCGTTCAGGGCTATATGTTCCAGCTCAAGGACGGCAAGCCGGTCAACCTGACCGAGCAGGCCGAACGTGTTGGCGTGGCCAAGTTGATCAATGGCATTCCGGTGGCAGAGACCGTCGTTTACCCTGCAATCGGTGAAACCAAGTCTCATATCACGGTCTTTACCGACACCACTTGCCCGTATTGCCACAAATTGCACGCCGAAGTCCCGGAACTGAACAAAATGGGGATAGAAGTGCGCTATGTTGCATTCCCGCGTCAGGGTCTTGGCTCGCCAGGTGACCAGCAACTGCAAGCGGTCTGGTGCTCGAAGGACAAGAAAACCGCGATGGACAAAATGACGGATGGCAAAACGGTCGAGGCGCCAAAATGCGCCAATCCGGTTGCCAAACAGTTCGCCATGGGGCAATCCATCGGGGTTAACGGCACGCCAGCCATTGTTTTGGCTGACGGTCAGGTAATTCCGGGCTATCAGCCTGCTGCGCAGGTTGGCAAGCTGGCACTCAGTGTTAAATAATCCAGCGTCGTCACGCTAAGCCTGTGACGATCATGGCGGGGCCGTTCAACGGCCCGGCTATCTATAGAGAGCCGTGGCAATCCACGGCTGTTTTTCACGGCCGACCTTGAGTCGGCCGTTTTATGGGGAGTTCAGCGTGAATCCGGTCAAAGTAGGTATCTGTGGGCTCGGGACCGTCGGTGGCGGCACCTTCAACGTACTAAAGCGTAACGCCGAGGAGATTGCCCGCCGTGCCGGGCGTGGTATCCAGGTTGCGCAAATTGCCATGCGTACGCCAAACCCTCAGTGCGACATTACCGGTACCCCCATTACCAACGATGTATTCGCTGTTGCGACCAACCCTGAAATCGACATCGTTATCGAGCTGATTGGCGGTTACACCATCGCTCGCGAACTGGTGCTCAAGGCCATCGAAAACGGCAAGCACGTCGTGACTGCGAACAAGGCGCTGATTGCCGTTCACGGTAACGAAATCTTCGCCAAGGCCCAGGAAAAGGGCGTGATCGTTGCCTTCGAAGCTGCCGTTGCTGGCGGCATCCCGGTGATCAAGGCCATCCGTGAAGGCCTGTCGGCCAACCGCATCAACTGGGTGGCGGGCATCATCAACGGCACCGGTAACTTCATCCTCACCGAGATGCGCGAAAAAGGCCGCACGTTCGAAGACGTGCTGGCTGAAGCGCAAGCCCTGGGTTATGCCGAAGCCGACCCGACGTTCGACGTTGAAGGTATCGATGCGGCGCACAAACTGACCATTCTGGCGTCGATTGCCTTCGGCATTCCGCTGCAATTCGACAAGGCCTACACCGAAGGCATCACCAAGCTGACCACTGCTGACGTAAATTACGCAGAGGCCCTCGGTTATCGCATCAAGCACCTGGGTGTTGCGCGCAGCACGGCCAATGGTATCGAACTGCGGGTTCACCCGACGCTGATCCCGGCTGACCGCCTGATTGCCAACGTCAATGGCGTGATGAACGCGGTGATGGTCAACGGTGATGCTGCCGGTTCGACCCTGTTCTACGGTGCTGGTGCAGGCATGGAGCCAACGGCTTCGTCGGTGGTTGCCGACCTGGTGGACGTGGTTCGTGCCATGACCAGCGACCCTGAAAACCGCGTACCGCACCTGGCCTTCCAGCCGGACCTGTTGTCCGACCACCCGATCCTGCCGATCGAAGCCTGCGAAAGTGCCTACTACCTGCGCATCCAGGCCAAAGATCACCCGGGCGTACTGGCTCAAGTAGCCAGTATCTTGTCCGAGCGAGGCATCAACATCGAATCGATCATGCAGAAAGAAGTCGAAGAGCACGACGGTCTGGTGCCAATGATCCTGTTGACCCACCGGGTGATCGAACAGCACATCAATGACGCCATTGCCGCGCTTGAAGCGTTGCAGGGCGTAGTCGGCCCGGTCGTTCGCATCCGCGTTGAACATCTTAATTAATTGATAGTGCCAGGCGGCAGCTACCTGCCGCCTGGCACTCAAACCGAAGGTTTGAAACCATGCGCTATATCAGCACCCGTGGCCAGGCACCGGCCCTGAATTTTGAAGATGTGTTGCTGGCCGGTCTGGCCAGTGATGGCGGTTTGTATGTACCGGAAAACCTGCCGCGCTTTACCCAAGAGGAAATTGCTTCCTGGGCCGGCCTGCCGTATCACGAGCTGGCCTTTCGGGTTATGCGCCCGTTTGTCACCGGCAGCATTCCTGATGCCGACTTCAAAAAGATTCTCGAAGAAACCTACGGCGCGTTTTCCCATGCAGCTGTAGCGCCACTGCGTCAGCTCAATGGCAACGAATGGGTGCTTGAGCTGTTCCACGGCCCGACCCTGGCGTTCAAGGACTTTGCCCTGCAACTGCTCGGCCGCCTGCTTGATTACGTGCTGGCCAAGCGTGGCGAGCGCGTGGTGATTGTCGGCGCTACCTCCGGCGATACCGGTTCGGCCGCGATTGAAGGCTGCAAGCACTGCGAAAATGTCGATATTTTCATCCTGCACCCCAATAATCGGGTGTCGGAAGTTCAGCGTCGGCAGATGACTACGCTGTTCGGTGACAACATCCATAACATCGCCATCGAAGGCAACTTCGATGACTGCCAGGAAATGGTCAAGGCCAGCTTCGCCGACCAGGGCTTCCTCAAGGGCACACGCCTGGTGGCAGTGAACTCGATCAACTGGGCGCGGATCATGGCCCAGATCGTTTACTACTTCCATGCCTCCCTGCAACTGGGCGGGCCGCACCGTTCCGTGTCGTTCTCGGTGCCTACCGGCAACTTTGGCGACATCTTCGCGGGCTACCTGGCGCGCAATATGGGCTTGCCGATCAACCAACTGATCGTGGCCACCAACCGCAACGATATCCTGCACCGCTTTATGAGCGGCAATCAGTACGCCAAGGACACCCTGCACGCGACCCTGTCGCCGTCGATGGACATCATGGTGTCCTCGAACTTCGAACGCCTGCTGTTCGACCTGCATGGTCGCAATGGCGCAGCTGTTGCCGGCCTGATGGATACCTTCAAGCAAACCGGCAACTTCAGCGTTGATGAAGACCGCTGGACCGAAGCGCGCCGTCTGTTTGACTCGCTGGCAGTGGATGATGAGCAAACCTGCGAAACCATCGCCCAGGTGTTTGCCGAAAGCGGTGAAGTACTGGACCCGCACACCGCCATCGGCGTGCGTGCTGCCCGCGAATGCCGCCGCAGCCTGGATATCCCGATGGTTATCCTGGGCACTGCACACCCGGTCAAGTTTCCTGATGCGGTTGAAAAAGCCGGTATAGGAAAAGATCTGGAGCTGCCGTCGCACCTTTCTGACTTGTTTGAAAGAGAGGAGCGCTACACCGTGTTGGCCAATGACCTCATGGCTGTCCAGGCCTTTGTCAGCCTGCATGGCAACCGAGGCAAGCCTCTCTGAAGGCATTTGTCTTACGCGTTTTGAAGCCCGTCATCTGACGGGCTTTTTTGTTGTTGCGTGGCAAACTTTCCAGGCTTTCGCCCCCGTATGTTGGTGGGTGCCCGCTCAAGGATGGTGTCATGTCACGTATTCATCAGACATTCCAGTCATGGATGTACCTGGTGCTGCTCATGGGGTTGTTGACCTGTATGCAGCCAGCCCTGGGCGACCATGGATTGCCTTACAGGCTCACGGCAAGTTTTGTCGCGCTCAAGCCGTTGCAACTGAGCCCCGCTGAACAGCAATGGCTGGCCCGTTACGCAACGCTGCGTGTCGGTATCGCCCTTGGCGATTATGAACCGGTCGATATCATCGATGATCGCGATTACTACCAGGGCCTCAGCGCCGATTACCTGAGCATGGTTCGCGACAGGCTGGGGGCGTCTGTCGAGGTTCTGGGCTACCGCAAACGCGATCAGGCAGTTGCCGATCTGCTGGCCGGTAAAATCGACATCCTGACCAGTGCCAGCGGTTTCGAGCGGGGAATAGAGGGCATTGCCTTCTCCCGGGAGTACATGGCTGACCAACTGGTAATGGTCGGTCGCGCCAGTGACTTTGAGCCGGTTAAAGACTGGGCCGGTAAAAAGCTCGGCTTTATAGACGGTTCTGTCGATATACAGACTGCCCACGGGTTTTACCCTGACAGCGAAATCATCCTCGTACCCAATTTACAGAGCGCGATGGAAGCGTTGTCTGAAGGGGATATCGATATTTTTATCGGTAATGAACTCATGGTGCAGTCATTCAAAAGTGTTCGGCCTTATTCCGGTGTGCGCATCATGGGTGACAGCAGCTTGCCTGCTCCGGGTTTTGCATTTGCTACCCGCCGTTCTGAGCCGCAACTGACCGACCTGCTCGACAAGGCGCTGGAAAACATTGATGAGGCCATCTCACGCATGGTTCTGGCACGCTGGACGAGCGGCCTTGAAGGCAGCATTGCGCAGCAGAACATCAACCTGCTTACCGACGAGAACGAGTGGATCAAGCGTCATCCGGTCGTGACCCTGGCAACCCAGCAGTTCCCCTTGTACGCCTTCAGGACCGGGGATGGACGCTGGGCGGGGTTAAGTATCGATATTCTGGCGCGCATATCACGTATGACCGGGCTGCAGTTTGTTCACAAAGAAGCGTTTTCAACGGCGCAGGTTCTCGACATGCTTAAAAGTGGCGAGGCGCAAATGAACTCAAGCCTCTCCAGAAGCCGCGAGCGTAAAGCCTTTCTTGACTTCACTTACTCATATGGCGGGGCACCCTGGGTATTTGTGGTGCGTGTCAATGACTCCCGGCTGGGCTCACTGGATCAACTGGCGGGCAAGGTGTTGGTACTTCCGGCCAGACACGCCCTCGAAGACCTGATTCGGCGTGAGTACCCTGCAATCACCTTGCGTTTGGTCGATACCTACGCCCAGGCCCGTCACGCAGTCGCCAAGGGTGAGGCGGATGCAACGATTCAGACTGAGACTCAGGCTCACCTGTATCCGCCAGGGCGTTTGAAGGTAGGGCGCAGTGTCGATGGGCAATGGGCTGCCGCCAGTTTTTCGATAAATGCCCAATACCCTGAGCTGCTAAGCATCATGAACAAGGCGCTGGAGGCTATGCCAGCAACTGAAGTTCGAGCGTTGCGAACCAAATGGCTGGGGGGGGTTGGCAAGCCTCTGGTAATCGAGAGCGGCTTGTATCATTCGGCCTGGTCGTACTGGGCCATTGCGGCTTTGATTGCTGTTGGGTTCATGCTGTTTTCTTGGAACTGGTTTCTGCGCAGACAGCTCGTGATCGGGCGCCAGTTTGAGCAAACCCTGCGGGAGCGTTTGGAACTCAATCGGCGTTTTTTTGATGGGATTCCCAGCCCGATCTTTGTGGTTGGCCTTGAAGGTGAGTTGATCACCTGTAATCAAAGCTATGAAGAGCATTTGTCCGTTCAACTGGAGCAGGTTTGTGGGCTGAAGGTTACTGATATCAATCTTTTTTCACACGAGTTGGCTGAGCAGTTTCAGCGTGAATTCATGGGCATGCTCCAAAGCCGAAAACCTTGCTACAAAAAACGCTGGGTGGAGTTTAAAACGGGGGGCATGGAAATCTATCAGTGGGTCGTCCCGTTTTATTCTGTAACCGGGCGACTGGAGGGGTTGGTCGGGGGGTGGTTCGACAAATCTGAAACCAGAAAATGGGCCTCGAAAGCCCGTATTAGCTTGTGAGTGTCCGGTTGTGGAATTTTCCTACTAGATTTACAGATATGTCCTATGTTTCTTGGCAGCTTGGCCTACTAAGGTTCACCCCTTCAGTAATCTTGGGTTTAACTCCTTAAGGCCTCCAGATGCGACCTCTGAAAGTATTGATTCTTGAAGACAACCCCTTTCAATTGATGGTGTTGCATCAAATGCTGAACGCTTTCCGTATTTTTGACGTTGTGACGGCTGAAAGCGTGGACTCTGCCCGCGATTCGCTGTTGCGGCGCGGCGCAATGGATGTCGCTATTTGTGATCTCTATATGGAAGGGGTATCAGGGTTGGAGTTGATCAACGAATTGGCCCAAAAGCGCAGTGCGACAGCGTTGATCATTTTGAGTGCTGCTGCGCCCCAGGTTGTCGAAATGGCAGCCCGTATGGCCCGCAGGCAGGGCCTGAAGGTATTGGGCTGTTTGTCCAAGCCTGTGAGCATGGGCGGGTTGGGGCAATTGCTGGACTCCTATCAGAGCACCCGGGTAATCGCCGGAGGCATCAGGGCCAATTAATTGCCACGGCCAAGGAACTTCCCAAGGCGTTGGTATGTCTGATTTTTCATCAACAGGAGCAGGCTTATTGCTCCGATGCTTGTAGCCCGTTGAGCGGGTCTGTATGACCTTGTTAAACCCCGGGCAGCCTCCCCACTGCTCGGGGTTTTTTTATCCTTTTTTATCCTTTTTTGTCATTGAACATCCAGTTTTGACAAGGGTGCAGGCCCTACTTTCATCAACACTTCATTGACGTTGCGAATGACCTCGCGGCCTTGCGGTGTGTCTGAGCAGCCGACATAGATGGACTGATAATCAGGTGCGCCCTGAATCGGAAAAAATATCAGCGCGTCAGATGACAACCCTTGCTGGCTGGCTTTGGCCTGAATTTCCGGCCAATACCCCAACAGGGTCGGCATGCGCCCTGCATGCTGCATCTGCAGCAGGCTGCCCAGCGGATCGTTACCATAATGCATGACAATCTGACTGGCAGGGCTGAGCGCCAGCTGGTTATCGATCCACACGCCATAACTGCGCTTGGCGATAACTCCAAGCTTCAAGGTTTGTGCTTTGAGCAACGCCTGCAAATCCACCTTGTCATCATGAATAAAGGGTTCGATCAGTGGGCGGTCCTCGCGCAGAATCGCCATGCCGTTGCTGTGCATGGTCGCAACAGGGGTGGAGTAGACAATCGAGCGAGCCCGAGCGGGGTTCCAGATCAGGGCCGGATCACAGTTCAGGGCCGGTTCTTCAAGCATTTGCAAGGCGCGAGCCCGGTTAACCCGCAGGACGACATGCTGGTATTGCGGCATGCTGGCGATCAGGACAGGCATCATCTGGTCGATCATGCCCTGACCTTTTTTCTCCCCCTCGAACACCGTCAACGGCGGCAGATCACGCAGCAGCCAGGTGAGCTTTTGCTCGGCCTGACTGTCAACTGCCCAGCACAATATCAGTGAGGTGATCAGGCCAGGGCAAAGGCTTCGCCATTTCGAGCGATAAGTCATCGTGCTGGTCTCCTTTGGATGCCACAAAACATGGCAACTGGCCTAAATGGCACCCGATTGCTTGAGGGTGCCGATCGCCGCAGCGTCGTAACCCAAGCCACTCAATACCTCATGATTATGGGCGCCCAATTCGGGCCCGACCCAATCGGCCGAGCCGGGCGTATCGGACAGCCGTGGCACGATGCCGGGCATTTTGAAGTCTTTGCCGTCAGGCAGTTTGGCTTGCAGAAACATTTCCCGAGCCAGAAACTGTGGGTCGCTGAACATGTCTTCTGCCGAGAATATCCGGCTGGCGGGCACTTGCGCGGCGGTCAATTGCTCAAGCACCGTCTCAAGTGGCAATGAGCCGACCCAGCGATCAATCACGCCGTACAACTCGTCGCGACGGGCGTCACGGCCATCGTTGCTGGCCAGCGCCGGGTCATTGGCCAGGTCATCGCGGCCAATGATCTGCATAAAGCGCTTGAAGATGGCGTCGCCATTGGCACCGATCTGAATGTGCTTGCCGTCCAGGCTGGTATGGATCGAAGAGGGGGTAATGCCTGGCATGATATTGCCCGTGCGTTCGCGGATAAAACCGAACACATCGAACTCCGGGACCATGCTTTCCATCATGGCAAAAATGGCTTCGTAGAGCGCCACGTCCACCACCTGGCCCTGGCCGCCGTTGACCTCGCGATGACGCAAGGCCATCAGGGCACCTATCACGCCCCATAGCGCGGCAATCGAGTCGCCAATCGAAATGCCGGTGCGCACCGGCGGCCGATCCTCAAAGCCTGTGATGTAACGCAGTCCGCCCATGGACTCGCCCACCGCGCCAAACCCAGGCTGGTCTTTCATCGGCCCGGTCTGGCCAAAGCCGGACAGGCGCACCATCACCAGCTTGGGGTTCAGTGCATGCAACACATCCCAGCCCAGCCCGAGTTTCTCCAGCACGCCGGGGCGGAAATTTTCGATCAGGATATCGGCGTCGGCCAGCAACTGTTTGAGAATGGCCAGGCCATCCGGGTGCTTGAGGTTCAGGGTCAGGGATTTTTTGTTGCGCGCCTGGACGAACCACCACAGCGACGTACCCTCATACAGCTTGCGCCATTTTCGCAGCGGGTCGCCGCCATCGGGGGACTCGACCTTGATCACCTGTGCGCCAAACTCGGCGCAGATGCGCGATGCAAAAGGCCCGGCTATCAGGGTGCCCAATTCGACGACTTTGAGGCCTGAAAGGGGTTTGGTGGCGAGCGGCATGTGGAATCCTTGTCCAAAGGGCGAGCGAGTACAGCCTTTTAACATAGGTGGCGGCTGGCAAGAAGCTGGCCGATTCGTTCAATGGCAGTGTATCGGTTAGACTTGCCGCCTTTCTCCGTATCAAGAAGCCCGTTCATGGCACAGCCGTCCACGACCTACAAGTTTGAACTCAACCTCACCGATCTCGATCGCGGGGTCTACGAAAGCGTCAAGCAGACCATCGCCCGTCACCCTTCGGAAACCGAAGAACGCATGACCGTGCGCCTGCTGGCCTACGCTTTTTGGTACAACGAGCAGTTGTCTTTTGGTCGTGGTCTGTCTGATGTAGACGAGCCAGCCCTGTGGGAAAAAAGCCTGGATGACCGTGTTCTGCACTGGATCGAAGTCGGCCAGCCCGATGCCGACCGACTGACCTGGTGCTCGCGCCGTACCGAACGCACCAGCTTGCTGGCCTATGGCAGCTTGCGTGTGTGGGAAGGCAAGGTGATCCCGGCGATCAAAAATCTGAAAAACGTCAATATCGCTGCCGTCCCGCAAGAGATTCTTGAGGTGCTGGCCAAGGATATGCCACGGGTTATCAAGTGGGACGTAATGATCAGCGAAGGCACGATTTTTGTGACCGACGATCGCGGCCAGCACGAAGTTCAGTTGCAGTGGCTGCAAGGCGACCGCGGCTAAGCGTCACCACTTTTTTCACGTTTAAGAGACTCTCCACCCGCTTATGCGCATCGAACCTCGTCCACTGCCGCAAACCCTGCCTTTTTTGGGCGAAATGCCCGCCCTGTTGACCCGTCTTTATGCAGCGAGGGGTGTGCAGTCGCAAGCTGAACTGGACAAGAGCCTGGCGCGGCTGATCCCGTACCAGCAGCTCAAGGGCATCGATGCTGCGGTGGATTTGCTGGTGGTGGCGCTTGAGCAACGTCAGCGCATTCTGATCGTCGGTGACTTTGACGCCGATGGCGCCACCGCCAGTACGGTCGGCATGCTCGGTTTGCGTTTGCTGGGGGCGGCCCATGTCGATTATCTGGTGCCCAACCGCTTCGAGTACGGCTACGGCCTGACCCCGGAAATCGTTGAGGTTGCGCTGACTCGTACCCCGCAGTTGCTGATTACGGTCGACAATGGCATCTCCAGTATCGAAGGCGTGGCCGCGGCGAAAAAGGCAGGTTTGAGCGTGCTGGTCACCGACCACCACTTGCCCGGCAGCGAATTGCCGGCGGCAGATGCCATCGTCAACCCCAACCAGCCTGGTTGCGAGTTTCCGAGCAAGGCGCTGGCAGGGGTAGGGGTTATCTTCTATGTGCTGATTGCTTTGCGTGCACGCTTGAACAGCCTGGGCTGGTACCAGAACAGCAAGGCGCCGAACATCGCCGAGCTGCTGGATCTAGTGGCTCTGGGCAGCGTGGCCGACGTGGTGCCGCTGGATGCCAACAACCGGATTCTGGTGCATCAGGGGCTGGAGCGCATCCGTGCCGGGCGTGCCCGGCCGGGGCTCAAGGCGATTCTGGAAGTGGCCAAGCGTGACCACTCGAAAATCACCTCGACTGATCTGGGTTTTATTCTGGGGCCGCGCCTGAATGCTGCCGGGCGTCTGGACGATATGAGCCTGGGTATTGAATGTCTGCTTACCGACGACGCCAATGCGGCGCGGGAAATGGCCGCGCAACTGGACGAGATGAACCAGGACCGCAAATCCATTGAGCAGGGCATGCAGCGCGAAGCGCTGGCCCAGCTCAAGGACCTGACCATCGACAGCATGCCGTTTGGCCTGTGCCTGTTTGACCCCGAGTGGCACCAGGGGGTGATCGGGATTCTGGCTTCGCGGCTCAAGGAGCGCTACTTCCGCCCGACCTTTGCCTTTGCCGATGCCGGTGACGGCATGCTCAAGGGCTCAGGGCGCTCGGTGCCGGGTTTTCATATTCGTGATGCGCTTAGCGTGGTAGCGGCACAGCACCCGGACTTGATCAGCAAATACGGTGGTCATGCCATGGCTGCGGGGCTGACCTTGCCCGAAGCCAATTTCCCGTTGTTCTGTGAGGCCTTTGATGCCGAAGTACGGCGTCAACTGCGCGAGGAAGACCTGACCGGACGCATGTTGTCTGACGGCAGCCTGGCGGTTGAAGAGTTTCATCTGGAGCTGGCGCGGGCCTTGCGCAATGCCGGGCCGTGGGGACAACACTTCCCCGAGCCGTTGTTCCACGGAGTGTTTCAGCTGGTGGAACAGCGTATCGTTGGCGAGCGGCATTTGAAGGTGGTGCTCAAGACCGAATGCGGCAGCGTAAAGCTAGACGGCATCGCCTTCGGGATCGATCGCGAAGTGTGGCCGAATCCGACCATTCGCTGGGTCGAACTGGCCTACAAGCTCGACCTCAACGAGTTTCGCGGCAATGAAACCGTGCAACTGATGATTGCCCATATCGAGCCGCGTTAAACCCATAATTTTCCTGGCCCCTCTCTCTCTGTGGGAGCTGGCTTGCCTGCGATGGCATCACCTCGGTTTACCTGAAAGACCGCGTCGATTGCATCGCGAGCAAGCCCGCCCCCACAAATCTGCGCACCGCCCACAACTTGAACTCCCCCTCATCCAGTGTTGTCGACTAGGCTCTAACGAAGTATCTGGAGCCCGCCCACTGGAATTAGAGGTGACCCATGAGTCTGCTGCTCGAACCCTATACCCTGCGCCAATTGACCCTTCTTAACCGCATTGCGGTCTCGCCAATGTGCCAGTACTCCAGCGTCGATGGGCTGGCCAATGACTGGCATTTAGTCCATCTGGGCAGCCGTGCCGTTGGCGGTGCCGGGCTGATTTTTACCGAAGCCACCGCCGTCACCCCGGAAGGTCGTATCACCGCACAGGATCTGGGCCTGTGGAACGATGAACAGATTGAGCCCCTGCAACGCATCACCCGCTTTATTCGCGCCCAGGGTGCCGTGGCCGGTATCCAGTTGGCCCATGCCGGGCGCAAGGCCAGTACCCACCGGCCCTGGCTGGGCAAGCATGGCAGCGTCAAAGTGGAAGAGGGCGGCTGGGTGCCTGTCGGGCCATCGCCGATTGCCTTCGACCCGCAACACACTGCGCCCATGCAACTGGATGAAACCCAGATCAATGAGGTAATCCAGGCTTTTGTGGCCGCCGCCAAACGGGCGCTGGAAGCCGGTTTCTCGGTGGTTGAGGTGCACGCTGCTCACGGTTACTTGCTGCATCAATTTCTTTCGCCGCTGAGTAACCAGCGACGTGACCAATACGGCGGTTCGTTCGAGAATCGCATCCGCCTGGTGCTGGAGGTGACCGAAGCCGTGCGCGGCGTGTGGCCGCAGGAGCTGCCGCTGTTCGTGCGGGTTTCGGCCACCGACTGGGTGGAAGACGGCTGGAACCCTGACGAAACCGTCGAGCTGGCGCGACGCCTCAAGGCATTGGGCGTGGACCTGATCGATGTATCGTCAGGCGGTACCGCAGCCAATGCCGAGATTCCGGTGGGGCCGGGTTACCAGACCCGCTTTGCCGAGCGCGTGCGCAAGGAGGCCTGCATCGCCACTGGCACGGTGGGCATGATCACCGAACCGGCGCAGGCCGAGCATATTCTGCGTACCGGGCAGGCCAATCTGATCCTGCTGGCCCGCGAACTGTTGCGTGACCCTTACTGGCCGTTGCATGCAGACGATGATTTGGGCGGTAAAAAGGCCATCTGGCCAGCCCAGTATCAGCGTGCTACCCATCGTGACCAACCGATTCATGAGTCCGACCTGCGCGACTGATAACAATCGCTTTTTACGATAAACCCGCCTGCTGGCGGGTTTTCTGGCTCCCCCTGACCCTGTTACGAGAGGATGCTTATGAGTTTGCTCGACCAACTACTTAAATCCGGCCAACAGATGCTGGAGAAAAAAACTTCTGCCCAAGGCAAGGCCACTCAGGGTGGCCTGGGCGGTCTGCTCGGTGGTTCCGGCGGCATCGGCGGCTTGCTCTCGGGCGCCGGTGGCGGTGCGTTGGCCGCCAGTGCCCTGGGCCTGTTACTGGGCAACAAGAGTGCACGCAAATATGGTGGTAAGGCGTTGACCTATGGGGGGCTGGCCGCTTTGGGCGTGCTGGCCTACAAAGCCTATGGCAACTGGCAGGCCAGCCAGGGCACCGCACCGCAAACCGAACCGCAGACCATTGACCGTGTACCCGCGCCGCAAGTGGAGCAGCACAGCCAGGCGATCCTTAAAGCCCTGGTGGCTGCCGCCAAGGCTGACGGTCATGTCGATGAGCGCGAGCGCCAACTGATCGAGGGTGAACTCAACAAGCTCAATGGTGACCCTGCGTTGCGCCAATGGCTGCAAGCCGAGTTGAACAAACCGCTGGACCCGGCCGAGGTGGCCAGAGCCGCCACTACCCCGGAAATTGCCGCCGAAATGTATATCGCCAGCCTGATCCTGGTGGATGAAGAACATTTCATGGAGCGTGCCTACCTGGAGGAGCTGGCCAAACAGCTCAAGCTCGACCCGGGCCTCAAGAGCGAACTGGAAGCCCAGGTCAAGCAGGCACAGGGCTAAAGCAGAGTACGGTATGTCTGAATAACCGCGTTGACTTCATCGCGAGCCAGCCCGCTCCCACAGATCTGCGCTGAACTTGTGGGAGCGGGCTTGCTCGCGATGAGGCACCGCTCTATATCTGATTTAAACACCTCGGCGCTTCGATCCCCTGCAACTTCCCCGTCATAATCCCCTGCTAGCCTGCCCGCCAGAAATAATTTGTTACGTATGATCAGGAAGCCGTAATGAGCGACGAGAAAGACCAGGACACCCGACTCCCGGCCGATAGCAGCCGCCGCCGATTCCTCGCCGGTGCTGCCGCACTGGGTGTAGGTGCCGCCACCTTGAGCGCTTGTGGCGGTCTTGAGCATGACCGTCCCGTTGAGGCGCAACCGCTGACCCCGGCCGAGCTGGACAAAAAACTCCACGAACAGGTCAAGACCATCGTGGTGATCTACGCCGAGAACCGCAGCTTCAACAACTTGTTTGCCAACTTCCCAGGCGTTGCAAAGCCGCTGTCGGCCCTTAAACCAGTCGACTACCAGCAGCGCGACCGCGATGGCAGTCTGCTGCTGACCTTACCGCCAGTCTGGGGCGGGGTGGCGCAGGTGGGGCCGCAGATGATCGATGGGGTGACCTATGCCCCAGGCGTGCAGTACCAGGAAATCTTGCCCAACGCGCCCTTTGCCCTGAAGGGGCCGAATCAGGAAGACCTGCCACTGAACCTGGTGACTCGCGACCTGTGGCATGTGTTCTATCAGAACCAGATGCAGATCAATGACGGCAAGAACGACCAGTTTGTCGCCTGGGGCGACTCCGGTGGCTTGCCCATGGGTTACTACGGCCAGTCGCAATACTCGCTGCGCCTGTGGGATGTGGCCCGGGAATTCGTGCTGTGCGACAACTTCTTCCAGGGTGCCTTTGGCGGTTCATTCCTCAACCACCAGTACCTGATCAGCGCAGCGGTGCCGTTCTACCCGAATGCGTCCACCTCGGTGGCCGAGGCACAAATCGCTGTTTTGCAGGGTGACGACCCTACCGGCACGCGCCTCAAACCATTGGCAAAGTCCCCGGCCAGCGCCATGACCGGCGCCCCGCAGTTCGGCCCCAGTGCCCTGACCCCGGACGGCTATGCGGTCAATACCATGGCCCCGCCTTACTGGCCGACCTGGATCCGCGACCCTGAGCGCCCTGACTACGCCAAGCCTGATCTGCCGAGTGTGCTGGTGCCACAAACCCACGAGCATATCGGCGACAAGCTGAGCAAAAAGAACATCGACTGGGCTTGGTACGCCGGTGCCTGGCAAGCCACGCTGGAGCAGTTCAAGGGCTCGGAAGGCATCCCCAAAATTCCCAACTTCCAGTACCACCATCAGCCGTTCAACTACTTCGTGCGTCAAGGCCCCGAAAACCCGGGCGAGCGCAACAAGCGCCTGCGAGACGGCGGCCTGGGCGACGAGGCCAGTACCAACCGCTTTCTGGCCGACGCCGAGGCAGGCAAGCTGCCCGCAGTGAGCTTCTACAAGCCCCAGGGCAACCTCAACCTGCACGCGGGCTATGCCGATGTGGCGGCCGGTGACCGCCACCTTGACCGTGTCCTCAAGGTGCTGCGCAACAGCCCGCAATGGCAGAACATGGTGGTGGTGTTGACGGTTGATGAGAACGGCGGCTGGTGGGACCACGTAGCGCCGCCCAAGGGGGATCGCTGGGGCCCGGGCACAAGGATTCCTGCGCTGGTGGTGTCACCCTTCGCACGCAAGGGTACGGTGGATCACACGGTGTATGACACGGCCTCGATCCTGCGCCTGATCACCCGGGTGCATCAGCTGGAAACGCTCGATGGCCTCAAACAGCGCGACGAGGCCATGAAAGCCCGCGGGCAGGCACCCATGGGGGATATGACCAATGCGCTGATGTTCTGACGTATTTCATGTGGGAGCGGGCTTGCTTGCGATGGCTCAACTTAGTCATTCAGTAGACCTTCACCGCCTGCATCGCGAGCAAGCCCGCTCCCACAGATGCACTAGATTGTTCAATCTCCTACTTATTTAGTGCGCTTTTAAATGTAGGAATATTTGTCTATTGCTGTGCGTTCTGTCTCAACGCCTGTACGAATCATTGCGTACCCTCGGCTATACTCACCATCATTTAAATGGCACCCGAGGATCGACTGTGAAGAACTGGACGTTACGCCAACGCATCTTGGCGAGCTTTGCTGTAATCATCGCCATTATGCTGCTGATGGTTGTTGCGTCTTACTCGCGCCTGCTGTCGATCGAAACCAGCGAAGAAACGGTGCAGTCCGACTCGGTTCCCGGGGTGTATTACAGCTCGATGATTCGCAGTGCCTGGGTCGACAGCTATGTGCTGACCCTGGAGCTGGTGGGCTCGATCAACCAGCGTGATCTGACCAACGAAGACCGCAAGTTGTACGCCAGCTTTGAAGATCGCTTGCAGAAAGAACTGGAAAACTATCGCGGCACCATCTTTGAGGGTGAAGACAACACCCATTTCGAGGACTTCGAACGTCTGCATAAAGAATACGATGTGTTGTTGGCCAAGGTTCTTGAACTGTATGAAAACAAGGATTTCGTCCAGGCGCACAAGGTACTCAGCGAGCAACTGGCCCCAGCATGGATGGACGGGCGCAAGCTGCTCAACAATATTATTGAAGGCAATCGCGAGTCGGCTACCCATGCGACTGACAATATTGCCCATGCGGTAATGACCGCCAAAGTCAGCATGATCATCTCACTGGTGATTGCCGTGCTGGCCGCAGCGCTGTGTGGTTTCCTGTTGCTGCAGGCAATCATGTCGCCGATGAAACGCATCGTTTCGATTCTGGAAGTGATGCGTTCCGGTGACTTGAGTTCGCGTTTGAACCTGGAGCGCAAGGATGAATTTGGCGCGGTGGAAACCGGCTTCAACGACATGATGGCCGAGCTGACCACCCTGGTATCCCAGGCCCAGCGTTCCTCGGTACAGGTCACCACCTCGGTGACTGAAATCGCCGCCACCTCCAAGCAACAGCAGGCTACGGCCACTGAGACTGCAGCCACTACCACCGAAATCGGCGCTACATCCCGGGAAATTGCGGCCACGTCCCGTGACCTGGTGCGCACCATGACCGAAGTGACTTCGGCGGCCGATCAGGCCTCGATCCTCGCCGGTTCCGGGCAGCAGGGCCTGGCCCGCATGGAAGAAACCATGCACTCGGTGATGGGCGCTGCCGATCTGGTCAACGCCAAGCTGGCGATCCTCAACGAGAAGGCTGGCAACATCAATCAGGTGGTGGTGACCATTGTCAAAGTGGCCGATCAGACTAACCTGCTGTCGCTCAACGCTGCCATCGAAGCCGAAAAAGCCGGTGAATACGGCCGCGGTTTCGCCGTGGTCGCCACCGAAGTTCGTCGCCTGGCTGACCAGACTGCCGTGGCCACCTACGATATCGAGCAGATGGTGCGCGAGATTCAGTCGGCGGTGTCCGCTGGCGTGATGGGCATGGACAAGTTCTCCGAAGAAGTGCGCCGCGGCATGTCCGAGGTGCAGCAGGTGGGCGAGCAGCTGTCGCAAATCATCCATCAGGTCCAGGCTCTGGCGCCGCGAGTGCTGATGGTCAACGAAGGCATGCAGGCTCAGGCCACGGGCGCTGAGCAGATCAACCTTGCACTGGTGCAACTGGGTGATGCCAGCAGCCAGACCGTCGAGTCCCTGCGTCAGGCCAGCTTTGCGATCGACGAACTCAGTCAGGTTGCAGTCGGGCTGCGCAGCGGCGTTTCGCGCTTTAAAGTCTGATGAGCGAGCTTCTGGCCAGGCACACCGGGGCAAAGGCGTCGAAAAAACGCCTGTTCCTGGTGTTTTATATCGGCGATGAGCGCTATGCCCTTGCCGCCACGGATGTGGTCGAGGTGCTGCCGCGCTTGCCGCTCAAGCCCATCGCCCAGGCCCCCGCGTGGGTGGCGGGGGTGTTTGCCTATCGCGACCGGATGATCCCGGTGATCGACATCAGTGCCATGACCTTTGGCACCGAAGCCGTGGCCCGCACCAGCACCCGGCTGGTGCTGGTCAACTATCGCGGGCAATTGCTCGGCCTGCTGCTTGAACAGGCCAGTAATACATTGCGTTGCGACCCGGCGGACTTTCAGCCCTACGGCCTGGATAACCGCGATGCGCCCTATCTGGGGCCGGTGCGTAAGGACGAGGCCGGGCTGTTGCAGTGGTTGAGTGTCGATGACCTGCTCAGCCCTGCGGTGTCGGCACTGATCTTTGCTCAAGGCGAAGATGATGTCTGCGCGCAGGTGGCCCCATGAGTGTTGATCAACGTTTTTTCGATTATCTGAAACAGCGTATCGGCCTGGATGTGGCCTCGGTTGGCCCGGCGATTATCGAACGTGCCGTGCGCCAGCGCTGCATTGCCCTGAATATGGCCGATAACGATCACTACTGGCAGCGCCTGCTCAGCTCCCAGGATGAACAACAGGCGCTGATCGAATCTGTGATCGTGCCTGAGACCTGGTTCTTTCGTTATCCCGAATCCTTTGCCACCCTGGGCCGTCTGGCCAGACAGCGTCTGGCAGAAATCGGCAGCCGACGTGCGTTGCGGATCCTGAGCCTGCCGTGCTCAACCGGTGAAGAGCCGTATTCGATCGCCATGGCGCTGTTTGATGCCGGCTTTGCTGCGCATCAATTCAAAGTCGACGCGCTGGATGTCAGCCCGCTGTCGGTGCAGCGTGCGCAAAATGCGCTGTATGGCAAAAACTCGTTTCGTGGCCAGCCTACGGATTTTCGCGAGCGCTACTTCAGCCCTGAGAACGACGGTTATCAATTGTCGCAGAGGGTATGCGGGCAAGTCAGCTTCACCTCAGGAAACTTGCTCGACCCCATATTGCTGGCCAGCCGCGAGCCCTATGACTTCGTGTTCTGCCGCAATTTGCTGATCTACTTTGATCTGAAAACCCAGCAGCAGGCACTGGATGTGCTCAAGCGCCTGACCCGCGATGACGGTGTCCTGTTTATCGGCCCGGCCGAGGGCAATTTGTTGAACCGCCTGGGTATGCGCTCGATTGGCGTGCCGCAGTCGTTTGCCTTTTGCCACAGCCATGAACCATTACCTGCCGCCCGCCCTGTGCCGGCTGAACCCAAGCCGTTGCCCCGCTCAAAGCCGTCACCCCCTGTACCGCCACCGGCGATCCGGCCTTTTGCCCCGCGCCCTCAAGCAGCGGTCGCGCAAAAAGCGGTTTCGCGGGTTGATGAGCCGAAGGTGTTGCTTGAGCAAATTGCCACCTTGGCCAATGAAGGCAAAAGCGGTGAGGCTCGCGCCGTTTGCGAACAGTTTTTGCAACTGCATGACCCCCAGGCCGAGGTGTTTTACTGGTTGGGCCTGCTCAGTGATGTTCAGGGCCAGACCTCAGAGGCCCAGGGCTTTTATCGCAAGGCGCTGTACCTGGAGCCCCAGCATTCAGAAGCACTGGCCCATCTGGCGGCGCTGCTGGCTTCACAAGGCGATGAAGCAGGTGCCCGGCGCTTGCAAGAGCGCGCAGCCCGTAACGGGCGTTCCACTCAAAGTGAGCGTAAACAATGAGCGCTTTAGCAGCACAAAGCTTGATTCACTCCGAAGCGCAGGCCATTGATGATTGCTGGAACCGCATTGGCATCTACGGTGACAAAAGCTGCCCGTTGTTGCCCCAGCATATTCATTGCCGTAACTGCGACACTTATGCCGCTGCCGCAACCCGCTTGCTCGACCGTTATTCATTTGAGCAGGAAAGCCAGGAGCTCCAGGCCCCGCAAGCCCATGAACAAAAGGTCGCGACCAGCTCACTGGTGATTTTTCGCCTGGGTGAAGAGTGGCTGGGGCTGCCCACGCGCTGCCTGGATGAGGTGGCGCCGATGCAATCTATCCACTCTCTGCCGCATCAGCGTTCCCGGGCCTTGCGCGGTGTCGCCAATGTGCGCGGCACCCTGGTGCCGTGCCTGTCGCTGGTTGAGCTGTTGGGGCTCGATCCTGCCGAGCCGGGTGCCTCATCATCGCAGCGGGTGATGCCGCGCATGCTGATTGTGGCGGCCCACGGCGGTGCCGTGGTGTTGCCGGTGGATGAGGTGGACGGCATTCATAATCTTGCCGAGCAAGCAATCAATGCTGCATCGCTCTCCGGTGAGCATGCCAGCGCCAAATACACCCGCGGTGTGCTGCAGTGGAAAACCCGCAGCCTGCGTTTACTGGATGAAGAGCAACTGTTGAGCGCGATCACCCGGAGCCTTACATGACCCCCGAGCAAATGCGCGACGCCTCGCTGCTTGAATTGTTCAGCCTGGAGGCCGAGGCGCAAACCCAGGTGCTCAATGCGGGGCTGTTGGCGCTGGAACGCAATCCGACCCAGGCCGACCAGCTGGAAGCCTGCATGCGCGCGGCCCACTCGCTCAAGGGAGCGGCACGAATTGTCGGGGTGGATGCCGGGGTCAGTGTCTCCCATGTCATGGAAGACTGCCTGGTCAGCGCCCAGGAAGGCCGCCTGTACCTGCAACGCGAACATATTGATGCGCTGTTGCAGGGCTCCGATCTGCTGATGCGTATCGCCACACCCGGTAATACCGTCACCCCTCAAGACATTGACGCCTATGTGGCGCACATGAATGAGTTGTTGGACCCCTCTGCGCCGAGTGTGCGCATGGCTCCACCCGAATTTGATGTGTCGCAACTGTTGCTGGCGCCGACGCCTGCTGCCCCGGCGCCACTGCTTGAGCCAGTGCCCGAACCGCAGCCCGAGCCGGAGGCGGCGCCCGATCCTGTGCGCCGTCCCCAGCGCCTGACCGAAAGCGGTGAGCGGGTATTGCGAGTCACGGCCCAGCGCCTGAACAGCCTGCTTGATCTGTCGAGCAAATCCCTGGTAGAAACCCAGCGCCTCAAGCCCTTTCTGGTGACGTTGCAGCGCCTTAAGCGCATGCAAAGCACCAACCTGCGGGCCATGGACACCCTCAACGAGCATCTCAAGGTTGCGGGCATCAGTCATGAGGCCGAGCAGGCGCTGGTTGATGCCCGGCAGATTCTGGCCGACTCCCAGCACCTGCTCAGCGAACAGACTGCCGAACTCGACGAGTTTTGCTGGCAGGCTGGCCAGCGCGCGCAATTGCTCTACGACACTGCTCTGGCTTGCCGTATGCGTCCGTTTGCCGATGTGCTGGTGGGACAAGAGCGCATGGTGCGTGATTTGGGGCGTGCCCTGGGCAAGCAGATTCGCCTGGAAATCGAAGGCGAAAAAACCCAGGTTGACCGCGACGTACTGGAAAAGCTCGAAGCGCCCTTGATCCATTTATTGCGCAATGCCGTCGATCACGGCATTGAAACACCCGAGCAGCGCCTGCTGGCCGGCAAGCCTGCCGAAGGCCTGATTCGCTTGCGCATCTCCCATCAAGCCGGCTTGCTGGTGCTGGAATTGAGTGATGACGGTGCCGGTGTCGACCTGGAGCGTCTGCGCCGCACCATCGTCGAACGTCAGCTGTCCACGGCGGACACCGTGGCGCAACTGAGCGAAGAAGAGCTGCTGACCTTTCTGTTTTTGCCGGGCTTCAGCCTGCGCGACACCGTGACCGAAGTGTCGGGGCGCGGCGTGGGGCTGGATGCGGTACAGCATATGGTGCGCCTGTTGCGCGGCGCCATTGTGTTGGAGCACACCCCGCAGCATGGCAGCCGCTTCCATCTGGAAGTGCCGCTGACCCTGTCGGTGGTGCGCAGCCTGGTGGTTGAAGTGGCAGACGAGGCCTACGCCTTCCCGCTGGCCCATATCGAACGCATGCGCGACCTGCAGCCGGATGAAATCGTCCAGCTCGAAGGTCGTCAGCATTTCTGGCACGAAGGCCGGCATGTGGGGCTGGTTGCCGCCAGCCAGTTGTTGCAGCGCCAGCCCGGCCAGAGCGACGATGAAACCCTCAAGGTAGTGGTGATTCGCGAGCGCGACGCGGTGTATGGCGTGGCTGTTGAGCGTTTTATCGGCGAGCGTACCCTGGTGGTCTTGCCTCTCGATCCACGCTTGGGCAAGGTGCAGGACATTTCTGCCGGCGCTTTGCTGGACGATGGTTCGCCGGTGCTGATCGTGGATGTTGAAGATATGCTGCGATCGGTCGACAAACTGCTCAATACCGGGCGGCTGGAGCGTATTGACCGGCGCAACCGGCATACCGCTGAACTGACCCGCAAACGTATTCTGGTGGTGGATGACTCACTGACGGTGCGTGAATTGCAACGCAAACTGCTGCTCAACCGCGGCTATGAAGTGGCCGTGGCGGTTGACGGCATGGACGGCTGGAATGCCTTGCGTGCTGAACACTTCGATCTGTTGATTACCGATATCGATATGCCGCGCATGGATGGCATCGAACTGGTTACCCTGTTGCGTCGCGATAACCGATTGCAATCGATGCCGGTGATGGTGGTGTCGTATAAAGATCGTGAAGAAGACCGTCGGCGCGGCCTGGATGCAGGAGCCGACTATTATCTAGCCAAAGCCAGTTTCCATGACGATGCCCTGCTTGATGCAGTGGTTGAACTCATTGGAGGAGCCCAGACATGAGAATCGCCATCGTCAACGATATGCCCCTGGCGGTTGAGGCCCTGCGCCGGGCGCTGGCCTTCGAGCCTGCGCACCAGGTGATCTGGGTGGCCGGTGATGGTCAGGAAGCCGTGCGCCTGTGCGCCGAGAACACCCCGGACCTGATCCTGATGGACCTGATCATGCCGGTCATGGACGGCGTTGAAGCCACGCGCCGGATCATGGCCGAAAGCCCCTGCGCCATCGTGATTGTGACCATCGACCGCGAGCAGAATGTTCACCGTGTATTTGAAGCCATGGGCTTTGGCGCGCTGGATGTGGTGGACACCCCAGTACTGGGTGGCAGCAATCCCAAGGAAGCGGCGGCGCCCCTGCTGCGCAAGATCCTCAATGTCGGCTGGTTGATGGGCCAGAGTGAAAAACGGGTCAAGTCGGTGGTGGCCCAGCCTCGCGTCCAGGGTGGGCGGGGCGCGCTGGTGGCCATCGGCTCGTCGGCGGGCGGCCCGGCAGCGCTGGAAACCTTGCTCAAGGGGCTGCCGAGGAACTTTGAGGCCGCCATCGTGCTGGTCCAGCATGTTGACCAGGTATTTGCCGCTGGCATGGCCGAGTGGCTGAGCAGCTCATGCGGACTCAATGTGCGCCTGGCTCGCGACGGTGAAGCGCCGCAGGTGGGCACCGTGCTGCTGGCAGGCACCAACCACCATATCCGTTTATTGAAGAACGGCACGTTGGCTTATACCGCTGAGCCGGTAAACGAAATTTATCGACCTTCGATAGATGTTTTTTTTGAAAGTGTTGCCCAGTACTGGAATGGCGATGCGGTGGGTGTGCTGTTGACCGGCATGGGGCGTGACGGGGCTCAAGGCCTCAAGCTCATGCGCGAACAAGGTTTCCTCACCATCGCCCAGGACCAGCAGAGCAGCTCGGTGTACGGTATGCCCAAAGCGGCGGCCGCCATCAATGCTGCGGTTGAAATCCGGCCATTGGACAAGATTGCGCCACGCTTGCTGGAGAAATTTGCCAAATGATTGGTAAAACCCGGCAGGACTGGCTTGAAGGTAGTAATTCAGGTGAACGCGCATGAACGACTTGCAGTTGGACGACGTTAAAACTGATGAAAACGCGGCCATGGTGTTGCTGGTAGATGACCAGGCAATGATCGGTGAAGCCGTGCGCCGGGGGCTGGCCCTCGAACAGAACATTGATTTTCACTTTTGTGCGGACCCGCATCAGGCTATTGCCCAGGCCATCCGTATCAAACCGACAGTGATTTTGCAGGATCTGGTGATGCCGGGTCTGGACGGCTTGAGCCTGGTGCGCGAGTACCGCAACCACCCGGCGACGCAGAATATCCCGATAATCGTGCTGTCCACCAAAGAGGACCCGCTGATCAAAAGCGCGGCGTTTTCGGCCGGGGCCAATGATTATCTGGTGAAACTGCCGGACAACATCGAGCTGGTGGCGCGTATCCGCTATCACTCGCGCTCTTATATGACGCTGTTGCAGCGAGATGCAGCCTACCGTGCGTTGCGGGTCAGCCAGCAGCAGTTGCTGGATACTAATCTGGTGCTGCAACGGCTGATGAACTCCGACGGCCTGACCGGGCTGTCCAACCGTCGGCACTTTGATGAGTACCTGGAGCTGGAGTGGCGCCGTGCCATGCGCGAGCAAACCCAGTTGTCGTTGTTGATGATTGATGTGGATTATTTCAAATCCTACAACGACAGTTTTGGTCATCTGGACGGTGATGAAGCGTTGCGCAAGGTGGCCGGTGCCATCCGTGACGCCAGCAGCCGGCCGTCGGACCTGCCGGCGCGTTATGGCGGTGAGGAGTTTGCCATTGTGTTGCCCAACACTTCCCAGGGTGGTGCGCGATTGGTGGCGGAAAAACTGCGCATGGCGGTTGAGGCCATGAAAATCCCGCATATTTCACCCGTGGCTGGCTCCAGCCTGACCATCAGTATTGGCCTGTCGACCATGACTCCGCAGCAGGGCAGTAACTGCCGCGAGCTGATTTCGGCGGCGGACAAGGGGCTTTATCTGGCCAAGAAAAATGGGCGGAATAAGGTGGGGATTGAGTGATTTTTGTGGGGGCGGTAACTGTGCCATTGCGTACATATCCGGCATTTTCGTCTAACTGAAATGCTGGTTTCGCTCTAGTAGCGAGCACTTTTGGGAAGGACCTAAAGGGAACTCGAATGTCCTCGCCCCATCGTACGGCCTTTGTGGGAGCGGGCTTGCCCGCGATGGCATCCCCGAGGATTGCCAGACAGACCGCGTCGCTTGCATCGCAGGCAAGCCAGCTCCCACAGGTTTTGTGTTGTTTCACACAGTCGTTGTTCACAGAACCATTGTGGGAGCGGGCTTGCCCGCGATGGCATCCCCGAGGCTTGCCAGGCAGACCGCGTCGCTTGCATCGCAGGCAAGCCAGCTCCCACAGGTTTTGTGTTGTTTCACACAGTCGGTGTTCACAGAACCCTTGTGGGAGCGAGCCTGCTCGCGAAGGCATCCCCGAGGATTGCCAGGCAGACCGCGTCGCTTGCATCGCAGGCCAGCTCCCACAGGTTTTGTGTTGTTTCACACAGTTGGTGTGTTCACAGAACCATTGTGGGAGCGGGCTTGCCCGCGATGGCATCCCCGAGGATTGCCAGGCAGACCGCATCGCTTGCATCGCAGGCAAGCCAGCTCCCACAGGTTTTGTGTTGTTTCACACAGTCGGTGTGTTCACAGAACCATTGTGGGAGCGGGCTTGCCCGCGATGGCATCCCCGAGGATTGCCAGGCAGACCGCGTCGCTTGCATCGCAGGCAAGCCACACAGGTTTTGTGTTGTTCATACAGTCGGTGTTCACAGAACCCTTGTGGGAGCGAGCCTGCTCGCGATGGCCTCTACGACGACTGCGACAGGTTTCCTGGGAGCAGGCGAGCCAGGGTTTTTTGCAGGGTATCCACCAGCGTGCGCGTGGTCTGGTCTATTTCGACATTGACCCGGTCGCCCACCTGCAAACTGCACAAATTGGTCAAGGCGAGGGTTTGCGGAATCAGGTTGACGGTCACTGTGTGTCGCTCTTCATCCAGGCGATCGATGGTGAGGCTGCAGCCATGCAGACCGATAAAACCCTTTTTGAACAGATAGGCAAAAGTCGACGCATCCAGCTGGAACTGCGCCGTCACCGTCTCGCCCAGTTGCTGCCATGACACTACCTGCGCGGTGCTTTCAACATGGCCGTACAGTGCATGCCCGCCATTTTCGTCGCCAGTACGATGTGAGCGCTCAATATTGACCCGGTCATTGATGTTCAAGTGTTTGAGCGTGGTGATCTCGGCCGTTCGGTGAGAGATATCAAACGTCGCGGTGTCTGCAGAATAAGCCACTACGGTCAGGCATGTGCCGTTGACCGACACGCTGGCACCGATTTCGACGTTGTCGAATAGAGAAGATTCCTGGGCCAGGACGATACGATTATGCCCTGGCTCCGGGTGTACGGACAGCACCCGGGCGGTGCCTTGAACAATGCCGGTATACATCAGGAAATTCTCCTTTTAAGCAGCATCAAACCTGTGGGAAAGGCAGTTTTATAACAGTGTTTATAGCGTTTCTGGTAGGGGGCGGCGATCGCCAGTTCGTGGATGCCTTTATCGAACTGGCTGTAGCTCACGGAGCCGCTACCCGGATACCAATCCCTGTTTGCTGACCACATAACCCCGCCAGGCGGGCTGCTGATACGCTCTGTTTGCGGTATACTCCCCGGCTTTGTAAAAATCGCCTACGAGTGCCGCCAGCCATGGAAATCAACCCGATCCTTAACAGCATCAAGGACCTGTCAGAGCGCTCCGAAACCATTCGGAGGTATCTTTGACTACGATCAAAAGCATGAGCGTCTGACCGAAGTCAATCGCGAGCTTGAAGATCCGAGTGTCTGGAACAACCCTTCGTACGCCCAGGAGCTGGGGCGCGAGCGCTCCCTGCTGGCGCAGATCGTTGAAACCCTCGATGAGATGCACACCGGTCTGGCCGATGCCAAAGACCTGTTGCTGATGTCTGCCGAGGAAGAAGATCAGGCCGCTGTAGACGATGTTGCCGCTGAAGTGGAGCGTCTGCGCGAAGCCCTTGAAAAACTCGAATTCCGCCGCATGTTCAGTGGTGAGATGGATGCCAACAACGCTTACCTGGACATTCAGGCAGGCTCCGGTGGCACCGAAGCGCAAGACTGGGCCAATATCCTGTTGCGGATGTATTTGCGTTGGGCCGACAAGCGCGGCTTCGAAGCCACCATCATGGAACTGTCTGCCGGTGAAGTAGCCGGTATCAAAGGCGCGACCGTGCATATCAAGGGCGAATACGCCTTTGGTTGGTTACGTACCGAGATTGGCGTCCATCGTCTGGTTCGCAAAAGCCCGTACGATTCGGGCAACCGTCGTCACACTTCGTTCTCGGCTGTGTTCGTTTCGCCGGAAATCGACGACAACATTGAAATCGATATCAACCCGTCAGACCTGCGGATCGACACCTATCGTTCCTCCGGTGCCGGTGGTCAGCACGTAAACACCACCGACTCGGCCGTACGTATCACTCACGTACCGACCAACACCGTGGTGAGCTGCCAGAACGAACGTTCGCAGCATGCGAACAAAGACACCGCGATGAAAATGCTGCGGGCGCGTCTTTACGAGCAGGAAATCCAGAAGCGCAACGCCGCTTCCCAGGCCCTGGAAGACACCAAGTCGGATATCGGCTGGGGTCATCAGATCCGCTCGTATGTACTCGATGCCTCGCGTATCAAGGATTTGCGTACCAACATCGAACGCAGCGACTGCGACAAGGTGCTCGACGGCGATATCGACGAATACCTGGTAGCCAGCCTGAAACAAGGGCTGTAAGTCGGCAACAAACCGTGTGCGAAGCCAGTGCGATGCCCAGAAGGCGCGCTAAAGCCCGCTTCCCCCTGCCGCAAGGCGGGGGCAACGAACCTGTGATGGAATTTTTAAAGACATGAGCGACCAACAACTCGATCCGCAAGACCTGCAACAGGAAGAAAACGCCCTGATCGCCCTGCGCAAGGAAAAACTTGCAGCCGAGCGCGCCAAGGGCAATGCCTTCCCGAATGACTTCCGTCGTGACAGCCTCTGCGCCGACCTGCAGAAGAAGTACGCCGAGGCGACCAAGGAAGAGCTGGCTGAAGCCGCCATCCCGGTCAAGGTTGCTGGTCGCATCATGCTTAACCGTGGCTCGTTCATGGTGATCCAGGACATGACCGGTCGCATCCAGGTCTACGTCAACCGCAAGACCCTGCCGGAAGAAACCCTGGCCGCCGTAAAAACCTGGGACCTGGGCGACATTATCGCCGCTGAAGGCACCCTGGCCCGTTCCGGCAAAGGCGACCTGTACGTTGAAATGACCAACGTGCGCCTGTTGACCAAATCCCTGCGCCCGCTGCCGGACAAGCACCACGGCCTGACCGACACCGAGCAGCGCTATCGCCAGCGTTACGTTGACCTGATCGTTAACGAAGACGTGCGCCACACGTTCCGTGTGCGCTCGCAAGTGATCGCCCATATCCGCAGCTTCCTGATGGCTCGCGATTTCCTTGAAGTGGAAACGCCGATGCTGCAAACCATCCCCGGTGGTGCAGCGGCCAAGCCGTTTGAAACGCATCACAACGCCCTGGACATGGACATGTACCTGCGCATTGCGCCGGAGCTGTTCCTCAAGCGTCTGGTGGTGGGTGGTTTTGAAAAGGTGTTCGAGATCAACCGCAACTTCCGTAATGAAGGCGTTTCGACTCGTCACAACCCAGAATTCACCATGTTGGAGTTCTACCAGGCTTACGCCGACTACGAAGACAACATGGACCTGACCGAAGAACTGTTCCGTGAACTGGCGCAGCTGGTTCTGGGCACTACCGACGTGCCGTATGGCGACAAGGTGTTCCACTTCGGCGAACCGTTCGTGCGTCTGTCGGTGTTCGACTCGATCCTCAAGTACAACCCCGAGCTGACCGCTGACGACCTGAACGACATCGACAAGGCTCGCGCCATTGCCAAGAAAGCCGGCGCCAAGGTGCTGGGCTTCGAAGGTCTGGGCAAGCTGCAGGTGATGATTTTCGAAGAGCTGGTCGAGCACAAGCTGGAACAACCGCACTTCATCACCCAGTACCCGTTTGAAGTGTCGCCTCTGGCCCGTCGTAATGACGAGAACCCGAACGTGACTGACCGCTTCGAACTGTTTATCGGTGGCCGTGAAATCGCCAATGCCTACTCCGAGTTGAACGACGCGCAAGACCAGGCCGAGCGCTTTATGGCTCAGGTAGCTGACAAGGACGCTGGCGACGACGAAGCCATGCATTACGATGCCGACTTCGTACGCGCCCTGGAATACGGCATGCCGCCGACTGCCGGTGAAGGTATCGGTATCGACCGTCTGGTGATGTTGTTGACCAACTCACCGTCGATTCGCGACGTGATCCTGTTCCCGCACATGCGCCCGCAAGCGTAACGATGCAGAATAAAAAGCCGCCGATTTGAGGCGGCTTTTTATTGCCTGCCAGGTAGATAAAACTTTCCATTGTGGGAGCGGCGGTGCGACGACTCGACTTGCTCGCGATTGCATCACCGCGATGCCCAGACATACCGCAGCGCCTGCATCGCGAGCAAGCTCGCTCCCACAGGTTTTACACACTAAGAAGGAATTTATCGTGAACCTTGTCAGGTCCCCCAAAGGTGCGGTAACTATCGCCGTGGCAGTGGCTGAAAGTGTTCAATACCAGGGGCGCAAGGCCAGTCGTCATGGTAGTGAGCAGCGTCGTCAGTTGATCCTCGATGCCGCCATGCGCATTGTGGTGCGCGACGGTGTACGCGGGGTCCGGCATCGGGCGGTGGCGGCAGAAGCCGGGGTACCGTTGTCGGCAACCACCTACTACTTCAAGGACATTGACGACCTGCTCAATGACACCTTCGCCCAGTACGTTGAGCGCAGTGCGGCCTATATGGCCAAGCTCTGGCAAGGTACTGAAGACAAGTTGCGCGCGATGATGGCCAGCGGTGATGGTAGCCAGCAGGCACGTGCCAGGCTGGCGGATGATATTGCGCAGATGACCGCCGATTATCTGCAGCATCAACTACAGACCCGCCGCGAGCACCAGATGGCTGAGCAGGCCTTCCATCAGGCAGCCCTGATCAATCCACGGCTGGCGGTGCTGGTGCGTGCCCATCAGCAGATTTTCCTGCAGGGCGCCGGGCAGATCTTCGAGGTGCTAGGCTCCAGGCAGCCACAGCAGGATGCCAAAGTCTTGACGGCGATTATCGCTCGGATGGAATATCAGGCCCTACTGGATGGCGCGCAGCCCGAGGCGGATGACGACCGGCTGGCTATTCTTACGCGTTACATGCACTTGGTGTTGGTTGCTCTATAGAAGGATTCAGGCATGAAAGCTTGGCGCGTGATGCTTATGGCATTGTCGTTTTTGATGTTGAACGGCTGTCTGGTGACCTTTAGCCAGGCGCCGCTTGTGGCGCAGCCGGCACCTAAACCGCTGCTGGGCAAATGGGTCAGCAAGGATGCCTGGGGCCAGGCGCGTAATCTTGAGATCAGTGCCATCGACAAAACCCGTTATCAGGCCGTGGTCTATCCCAAAGGCGAGCCCAAGGCCCGCGAGCGTTATGTGTTTATCGTGGCCCGCCACGGCAGCCGCTGGTATGCCTCGGCAGCGATACCGGCCAAATTGGGCGGCAATTACACCCTGAGCGGTTTTGAGCTGACCGATAACGGCGAACTGGTGATCTATGATCTGGACCTGGATCAAATCAAGCAGGCCATCGGCCAGTCGGCCTTGAGTGGGGAGCCCGTGGAAACCGCCGAGGGCTCGGGCACGCTGATCAAAAGCCCGTCGGCTGAAGTCTTCGCCTACCTCGACGATCCGGCCAATTCCGACGTATTTGTTGAAGCAGCCCGCTATAAACGTGTGACCAAATAACGCTGTTAATTGAAGGAAGCTGCCGGTGGACGACTACCAGCGCACGATACGCACCTTGTCTGACCGCATCGTGCTGGCACAAACCCCGATCCGCGTGCTGGATGCGGTGAAGTGGGACGACAGCATCCGCCAGGGTTTTTTAAAGGCCAAGGGCAAGCAAATGCCCGAGGTCAATCGCGACTATTACCTGGGGCGGCCGTTATCCTTTGATTCGGCGGCGGTAAAGTCCGAGTTCCAGAATATCGAGCGTGATATCACCCGTCAGTTGGGGCAGTTCAACCCGGTCGGGCAGATCATGCGGCGCATGTGCAAAGAGTACCGGATGGTGGTGCGCATGCTTGAGGCGCGCGGCACTGAAGACTTCGGGCTGATCTCCCAGGAACTTTATGGCGCGGCCTCGGATGCCTTCCATGCCGGTGATCCGACCCTGGCCGACCTGGGCCTGATGATGTCCGACTACCTGGACAATATCGACGGCCGCGGCGCACTCAAGGACGAAGCCAAGACCTTGACCGCCAAAGATGCCGTGCACTTGCTGCAAAGCCGCCTCAACAAGGTGTTTGGCGAGGCCGAGGAAACCATTCGGGTGTTCGAGTCCGATGGCATCGTTGCCGACGCGGCGGCGGGCGCCGACTACATCAAGATCCGCACCGATGCGATGTTCAACGAGCGTGACGTGCGGGCGCTGGAAGTCCACGAAGGGCTGGTGCATGTGGGCACCACGCTCAATGGTCTCAACCAGCCGATCTGCACCTTCCTGTCCAAGGGCCCGCCATCGTCCACCGTGACCCAGGAAGGCCTGGCGATCCTGATGGAAATCATCACTTTTGCCTCCTACCCCAGCCGTCTGCGCAAACTGACCAACCGCACCCGTGCCATTCATATGGTGGAGGAGGGCGCGGACTTTATGCAGGTGTACGAGTTCTTCCGTGAGCAAGGCTTTGAGATGCCAGAAAGCTATGGCAATGCGAGTCGGGTTTTCCGTGGATCGGTGCCAAATGGCCTGCCATTCACCAAAGACTTGTCCTACCTCAAGGGCTTTATCATGGTTTACAACTACATTCAGCTGGCCGTGCGTAAAGGCAAGCTGGAACAAGTGCCACTGCTGTTTTGTGGCAAGACGACCCTGGAAGACATGCGAACCCTGCGCCAGTTGGTGGATGAAGGTTTGGTGGTCGCGCCCAAATACCTGCCGGATCAGTTCCGTGACATGAATGCACTGTCGGCCTGGATGTGCTTCTCCAACTTCCTCAACCACTTGAGCCTTGACCGTATCGAAGCGGATTACTCGAATATTCTGTAAATCTTGAATTAACCACTTCCCCTTGTGGGAGCGGGCTTGCTCGCGATGCAGACCACGCGGTTTGTCAGGTAAACCGAGGCGATGCCATCGCGAGCAAGCCCGCTCCCACCTAATTTATTCAGGCGATTGGTTCAAATGAAAACCCTGGCTGTACTCTGCCTGCTGTTGACCCTCAGCGGCTGTAGTTCATTGCTGTTCTACCCCGAGCAAGGCCAGCCGATTACCCCCACGGCGGCCGGCCTGGACTATCGCGATGTCACCCTGACGGCCGCCGATGGCACGCGCTTGAACGGCTGGTGGTTGCCTGCCAAAAAAGGCGTACCGCTCAAGGGCACGGTGCTGCACCTGCATGGCAATGGCGGCAATTTGGCTTATCACCTGGGCGCCACTGCATGGCTGCCTGCGCAGGGCTATCAAGTGCTGATGTTCGACTATCGCGGCTATGGACTGTCCCAGGGCTCGCCGAACTTGCCGTCTGTGTATCAGGATATCGATGCGGCGTTTGACTGGTTGCAACATCAGCCGCAAACCCAGGGCTTACCGCTGATTGTGCTGGGCCAGAGTCTGGGCGGTGCGATGGGGATTCATTACCTGAGCGAGCACCCGCAGCAACGAGCACGTATCAAGGCGATGGTGCTGGATGGCGTACCCGCCAGCTACCGTGAAGTCGGGCAGTTTGCCTTGAGCACGTCGTGGCTGACCTGGCCGTTGCAGGTGCCGTTGTCCTGGCTGGTGCCCGATGCCGACAGTGCCATTTATGCAATGCCGCACATGGGCGGCATGCCGATGCTGATCTACCACAGCCTGGATGATCCGGTTGTGCCGCTTTCCAACGGCCTGCGCCTGTATCAGGCTGCGCCCCCGCCCAAAGTGCTGCAACTGACCCGTGGTGGCCATGTACAGACCTTTGCCGACCCCACCTGGCGCCAGGTGATGCTGCGCTACCTGGATGATCCACAACATTTCAATGGCGTGCGGCGATTGGGCGAAATCGCCAATTACCCCGCCTCACCGAACACTGAACTTGAAACCGAGAGCCAACAATGAGTGAAGAACGCAACGCCATCCCCCTGATCATTACCGGTATTTGCAGCATCATCGGTACGGTGGGCGCCCTGTGGTACTACGGCTACCTGCATTTCGCCAAGCCTGAAGACGCCTTGCTGCTCAGCGACTTCACCATGCTCAAAACAATTCCAGGTGAGGACTACAAAGTCTCCCTTACGCCAGCCAACCAGGTGGCGCAGTGCATCGACGGCATTATCGTGTTGTTCGATACCGAGCAGAAGGGTTTGACCGGGGTGCTGGTCAACAACAAGAAACAGGCAGTACGTTGCCTGGGGCAGGAAACGCCGAAGCTGGAGCAATAAGAGCAAACTGTTCCGGGAACTGTGGGAGCGGGCTTGCTCGCGATGCAGGCGATGCGGTATGTCAGCTAAACCGCAGTGATGCCATCGCGAGCAAGCCCGCTCCCACAAGAGGGAATATATTCGTGCTAAAAAAGCCCCGCCTGATCGCTCAGGCGGGGCTTTTTGTCATGGCCTTACTGCATCGCTGTACGCGGTGCTACCGGCTGGTTGTCGTTGGAGATAGTCACTTCAACACGACGGTTCTGGGCACGGCCCGAATCGCTGCTGTTGTTGGCCACCGGGTATTCCTTGCCATAACCCTGAGCCACGATGCGGGTCGGGTCTACACCTTTGCGTACCAGTGCATTACGCACCGATTGGGCACGACGCTCGGACAGGGTCTGGTTGAATGCCGCCGAACCCACGCTGTCGGTGTAACCTTCAACAATCACTTTGCGGTCCGGGTTCTGCATCAGGTACTCGGCCAGGGTATTGATATTGCGCATGCCGTTGGGTTGCAGCTCGGCCTTGCCGAACTGGAACAGCACATCACCAAAGGTCACCAGGGTGCCACGTTCGGTTTGCTTGGCGTTCATGCCTTTGAGTTGCTGGATCTGCGCATCACGGGCATCAAGTAGTGCCTGGTTGCGGGCCGCACCGGCGTTTTTCAGGTTGTTTTCCGCAGTACGCAAGGCGATGGTCTGCTTGGCCACTTCAACACGCTGGTTGGTCAGGTAGGAAAGCTGGTCAACCTTGGTCTCGTCTTCCTTGTTCAGGTAAGCCTTTTCAGCCTTGTCCAGCCATTCGCTGGCGTCCTTGGTTTCCAGGGCAGCAACCTTGGTGGATTCAGGGTTGGTTTGCAGCGCCGAGAAGTTGGTCTTGGCGTTTTCCAGGTTGACGTTTGGCTGGTGCGAGCACGCCGCCAGGCCAACGCTCAGGGCCAACAGGGCAGGGATCATTACTGTATTGCGCATGATATTGAGTCCTTTTTATCGATTAGGAATGCGGTGTCGCAGGTGCAGTCAAAAAAGGGCAGCGTTTACTGAACGCTGCGCATGCCTTCCTGACGCAGTTGCTGAACGGCATTCTGAGCATCCTGTACCGCCTTCTCGGCTTTGGCCGCCTGGGCTTTGCGCTCTGCTACACGAGCATCCCACTCTGCCTGTTCGGACAGACGACGGGCCTCATCGTATTTTTTGTCATGCATCGCCAACTCGGCTTGCTTGAGCTTGTCCTGGGCCGATTTCATTTCTACCGGTGCATATTCGGTCGCACCTGCGCTCACGGCGTTATTGACCGCCGATTGAGTCACGGCGTACTGCTCGGAAGGTGGATTACCGGCACAACCGGCCAAAACGAAGCTGGTGCCGATTGCCAGCGCAGCCAGTTTTAGCCCGCGCAGGCGAGGTGAGGTGGTTTTGACAGTGCGGGTCATCATGGTCTTCAACTCCATTGGGAAGCTCCTTAGAAACAGCAAATTCCATCACGACTGGTAAGGTCACCCGGAGTGTTGGAACACGAGTTCCAGCGGTGATGGTTAATGGCTGTGACCGGAGCGATTTTTGAATAGTTCAAAAAAAGATGGCATTTGGCCTAAAAGATTTTCTGACCGATTGGTCAGCGCAGTTTTGTAAATCTGCGCCGCCCATGACTTGCCAGCAACCGCCTTTGCAACGCACTCTTGGGGTACGAGCTGTCCCCGGATCCTGCTGGAGAAATTGCTGATGACCGATATTGATGCACGCTTGCGCGATGATGTTCACCTGCTGGGTGAGCTGTTGGGTAATACGATTCGTGACCAATACGGCGAAGCCTTTCTCGCCAAGATCGAGCTGATTCGCCAGGGCGCCAAGGCCGACCGGCGCGGCACCACGGGCGAGGAATTGAGCGCCATTCTCGATGCCCTGAGCGATGATGAAGTGCTGCCTGTGGCACGGGCGTTCAACCAGTTCTTGAACCTTGCCAATATCGCCGAGCAGTACCAACTGATTCACCGGCGTGAAGAAGGCCAGGCTGAGCCTTTCGAGGCGCTGGTGCTGCCGCAGTTACTCGATCGCCTGCTGGCCGAAGGGCATGATCCGGAGTCGCTGGCGCGACAGGTCAGCCGTCTTGAAATCGAGCTGGTGCTCACCGCACACCCCACTGAAGTAACGCGCCGCACCCTGATTCAAAAGTACGATGCCATTGCCGAGCAACTGGCGGCCCAGGACCATCGTGACCTGACCTTCGCGGAAAAATCCGAAATCGAGCAGCGCTTGCAACGGCTGATCGCCGAGGCCTGGCACACCGAAGAAATCCGCCGCACCCGACCGACACCAGTCGATGAGGCCAAGTGGGGTTTCGCGGTGATCGAGCATTCGTTGTGGCACGCCGTGCCGCATATGCTGCGCAAGGCCGACAAGGCCCTGTATGCCGCCACCGGGTTGCATTTGCCCCTGGACGCGGCACCGATCCGCTTTGCGTCCTGGATGGGCGGTGACCGCGACGGCAACCCCAATGTCACCGCCCCTGTAACCCGTGAAGTGCTGCTGCTGGCGCGCTGGATGGCAGCCGATCTGTACCTGCGTGATCTCGACAAGCTGGCCGCTGACCTGTCGATGCAGCAGGCCACGCCGCAACTGCTGGCTGCAGCCGGGGAAAGCGCCGAGCCCTATCGCGCCGTGCTCAAGCAGCTGCGTGAGCGCCTGCGTGCTACCCGTAACTGGGCCCACAGTGCCCTGAGCAGCGCTCAGCCTGCTTCGGCAGATGTATTGCACGACAATCGCGAACTGCTGGCGCCGTTGCAGCTTTGCTATCAATCGCTGCACGCCTGCGGCATGGGGGTGATTGCCGATGGTCCCTTGCTCGATTTCCTGCGCAGGGCAGTAACTTTTGGCTTGTTCCTGGTGCGACTGGATGTGCGTCAGGACGCGGCCCGCCACACCTCGGCCATGACCGAAATCACCGATTACCTGGGCTTGGGTCGCTATGAAGACTGGGACGAAGATGCGCGCCTGATCTTTTTGATGCGCGAATTGAACAACCGTCGCCCGCTACTGCCGGGCTACTTCAAACCTGCGGCCGATACCGCCGAAGTGCTGGCGACCTGCCGCGAAGTGGCCGCTGCACCGGGGGCTTCGCTGGGTTCTTATGTGATCTCCATGGCCGGTGCCGCCTCCGATGTGCTGGCGGTGCAACTGCTGCTCAAGGAGGCCGGGCTGGAGCGGCCGATGCGTGTGGTGCCGTTGTTTGAAACCCTGGCTGACCTCGACAATGCCGGGCCGGTGATCGAGCAGCTGCTGCTGTTACCGGGTTATCGGGCCCATCTGCAGGGGCCGCAGGAAGTAATGATCGGCTATTCCGATTCGGCCAAGGATGCCGGCACCACGGCGGCGGCCTGGGCGCAGTATCGGGCCCAGGAGTCACTGGTCAATATCTGCCGTGAGCAGGGTGTTGAGCTGCTGTTGTTCCACGGTCGCGGTGGCACCGTGGGGCGTGGCGGTGGCCCGGCCCACGCGGCGATTCTGTCGCAGCCGCCGGGGTCGGTGGCGGGGCGCTTCCGCACCACCGAGCAGGGAGAAATGATCCGCTTCAAGTTCGGCCTGCCGGATATCGCCGAGCAGAACCTCAACCTGTATCTGGCCGCGGTGCTGGAAGCCACCTTGCTGCCACCACCGCTGCCCGAGCCGGGCTGGCGGGTGCTGATGGACGAATTGGCTGCTGACGGGCTCAAGGCCTACCGTGGTGTAGTTCGCGACAATCCGCAGTTCGTCGAGTACTTTCGCCAGTCCACCCCGGAACAGGAACTGGGCCGTTTGCCCCTGGGCAGTCGCCCGGCCAAGCGCCGTGCTGGCGGGATTGAAAGCCTGCGCGCCATCCCGTGGATTTTCGGCTGGACCCAGACCCGTCTGATGCTGCCCGCCTGGCTGGGCTGGGAAACTGCCCTGAGTCAGGCACTGGAGCGCGGTGAAGGCGAGCAACTGGCCCAAATGCGCGAGCAGTGGCCGTTCTTCCGCACCCGTATCGACATGCTGGAGATGGTCCTGGCCAAGGCCGATGCCGATATCGCCCGGCTTTATGACGAGCGCCTGGTGAGCCCCGAACTGCTGCCATTGGGTGCGCACTTACGCGACTTATTGTCGCAGGCGTGTTCGGTGGTTCTGGGCTTGACCGGTCAGGCACAGTTGATGGCACATAGCCCGGAGACCCTTGAGTTCATCCGTTTGCGTAACACTTACCTGGATCCGCTTCATCTATTGCAGGCTGAACTGTTGGCCCGGTCGCGGCGCCAGCAATCTGCCCAGGACAGCCCTCTGGAACAAGCGTTGCTGGTGACTGTGGCCGGGATCGCGGCGGGCTTGCGCAACACCGGCTAAGGCAAAAGAACGGTAAATGTCGCGCCAGAGCGTACGGGGGCAGGGCAGAGCGGCTGCCGATCCCTGTGCGGGCGCGACACTTTATTGTGGGGTTGCGACCTGTGACACCCGGCCGCACAGGCCCGTTTAGCTGTGATTTTTCCTACTTTGGGCGGCTTGTGTGGGCCGGGCCTGCTGTGTATCTTGATCAGCCCTTGGCCGTTTTGACGGCCATAACCCGATTTTGAGGCTGGCCCAAAGAGGCGAGTCTGTTGTCATTTAAATAAAAAATTTGAGGAGCACATCGATGCGCGTAATTCTGCTGGGAGCTCCCGGGGCCGGTAAAGGTACTCAGGCAAAGTTCATCACTGAAAAATTTGGCATCCCGCAAATCTCCACCGGCGACATGTTGCGTGCAGCCGTGAAAGCCGGCACCGAGCTGGGCCTGATCGCCAAAGGCGTGATGGACAGCGGCGGTCTGGTATCCGATGACCTGATCATCAATCTGGTGAAAGAGCGCATTGCTCAGCCGGACTGTGTAAACGGTTTCCTGTTCGACGGTTTCCCGCGCACCATTCCGCAAGCTGAAGCCCTGGTAAAAGCCGGTGTTGAGCTGGACCACGTGCTGGAAATCGCCGTTGAAGACGAAGAAATCGTTCAGCGTATTGCTGGCCGTCGTGTACACGAAGCGTCGGGCCGGATTTACCACACTGTCTACAACCCGCCAAAGGTTGAAGGCAAGGACGATGTAACTGGCGAAGAGCTGGTACAGCGCAAGGACGACACCGAAGAAACCGTTCGTCACCGTCTGTCTGTCTACCATTCGCAGACCAAGCCGCTGGTGGACTTCTACCAGAAGCTCGCCGCTGCCCAGGGCAAGCCGAAGTACAGCCACGTTGAAGGCGTTGGCTCGGTAGAATCGATCACGGCCAAGGTGCTTGAAGCCCTGAGCTGATAAGTCGATTTTGCGATGTCACAACAGCCCGCTTGCGGGCTGTTGTTGTTTATACTGCTGCACTTTTTTCAATTCTGATTCTGACGGGAACACCGATGAGCACCTTGCTGGCCCTGGATACCGCGACTGAAGCTTGCTCAGTTGCCTTGTTGCACGATGGCAAGGTTACGAGCCACTACGAGGTGATCCCGCGCCTGCACGCGCAAAAGCTGTTGCCGATGATCAAACAACTGTTGGCCCAGGCGGGTGTTGAACTGTCGGCAGTCGAGGCCATTGCCTTCGGCCGCGGGCCGGGTGCCTTTACGGGGGTGCGTATTGCCATTGGCGTGGTTCAGGGCCTGGCGTTTGCTCTGGAGCGTCCGGTGTTGCCGATCTCCAACCTGGCGGTATTGGCACAGCGAGCCCATCGCGAGCACGGCGCAACCCAGGTGGTGTCGGCCATCGATGCGCGCATGGACGAGGTGTATTGGGGCTGCTATCGCGAAGAAGCGGGGGAGATGCGACTGCAAGGCGCTGAAGCCGTATTGGCACCTGAAGCTGCGGCCTTGCCCGATGGCGCCACAGGTGACTGGTTTGGCGCGGGTACTGGCTGGGGTTACGCCGAGCGTTTGCAGGTCAAGCCATACGCGATGGACGCGGGCATGCTGCCTCACGCTGAAGACCTGCTGACCCTGGCCCGCTTTGCCTGGGCCCGCGGTGAAGCCATTCGTGCCGATGATGCGCAGCCGGTGTATCTGCGTGACAAGGTAGCGGCTACAAAAGCTGAACGTAACGCTTGATCCGCTGCCGCTACGCATAATAGCCGGCTCATTTGCTTAGTCCGGCCAGCGCCGCTAAATTGTATCTATCGTTACCGAGCTTGCTGCCATGCGCATTGACGGCTTTTCTTCCCAGTCCTACCCGATCAAGCGCAAGCCGCGTAAAGGCCAGCCGCTGCTTGATGAGTCGGTCGAGGACAGTGAAGCCCCGCTCGATAACGCTCCGCAAGCGGCTCGCCCATCCCCTTCCGGCGAGCGCATCAGTCAGTTGCCGGTTCGCTCCCAGGACATGATCTTCCAGCGTGCCATGAGCAAAAGTGCGGCCAGCGCTCTTGCCAGCTACCTGACCACCGCAGGTTTTGTCGACTGGGATACCGAAGTGTTGGGGCTGGACCTGTATATTTGAGCCATGACTCATACGCCTTTGCCTTATTTCCTCGGTTGCCCGTCCTGGAGTGAAAACGCCTGGCGCGAAGGCCTCTACCCGCAGAACGCTCGCCCTGCAGATTTTCTAAGTCTGTACGCGCAGGTGTTCAACGCAGTCGAGGGCAACACCACCTTCTATGCCAGGCCCGCCCCGACCACGGTCGAACGCTGGGCGCAAAGCTTGCCCGAACGCTTTCGCTTTACTGCCAAATTTCCGAGGGATATCAGCCACGGCGGTGATTTGCGCCAGCAGTTGCATGCCGCCGATGATTTCCTGCAGCTGCTGCGGCCCCTTGGGGCGCGCGTGGCGCCATTCTGGCTGCAACTGCCGGCAAGCTTCGGCCCGCAGCGCCTGGCCGAGCTGGTGAGCTTTATAGACGCTCTGGAGCGCCCGCTGGCGGTTGAGGTGCGTCACCCGGAGTTCTTTGCCAGGGGCGATGCCGAGCGGCTGCTCAATCGCTTGCTGATGGATCGCGGGGTTGAGCGTATCTGTCTGGACCCGCGGGCATTGTTCAGTTGCGACTCGACTGATCCCGCCGTGCTTCACGCGCAATCGAAAAAACCCAAAGTGCCACCGCGCCCGGCAGCCTTTACGCAATTCCCGCAGGTGCGCTTTATTGGCCGCCCGGAGCTGGAGGCCAACGATCCGTATTTGCTGCCCTGGATTGCAAAGGTCGCGGGCTGGATCGAGGAAGGGCGCACGCCTTATGTGTTTCTGCATACGCCGGACAATCATCGGGCGCCAGAACTGGCACGGCGTTTTCATCAGCAATTGAGTGAAAGGTTACCGGGGCTGCCGGTATTGCCCGAACTGCATCAGCCGTCGACAGTCGAGCAACTGGGGCTGCTTTAAGCCGCCATACGTAGGTTGTTGACCACCAGCGGCCGCGCCCAGCTCATATCGAAGTCCATTGCTCGCTGTTGTTCGATCAGGGTCAGGGCATCGAATGGCTCGGCGGGCGGTGGCAGCAGGTCCAGCTCAAACTCGGCGATCGGCAGATGCAGAGGGCGTGGCTCAGGCCCCGGGCCCGGGTCAGGTAGCGGATGGCCCTGAGCCATGACCAACGGCCGCACCCAGGTCGCGGTGAAATCCTGTTGCTGTTGTTGAACGATGATCTCTTCCGGCGGGTAGGGCACTGCAGGTGGTGGCAGCAAGTCCAGCTCGAACTCGGCAATGGGCAGAAACAGGGCTTGCGGCGGGCGTAGCTCGGTGTCCTGAACCTCGCAACGGCGCTGGGTGACGATATTGCCCAGCACCTCGGTACCGCCGTGTGGTTCGGTATGTTCATCCTTGGCGCCGGGTGCCACATCGATCGCCGCATATTCTTCAGTACTGGACTGCTCGGCCAATGCCTGGGCGTAGAAGTCCTTCCACAGGTGATTGACGCTGCCTGTGATCTGCGAATTTTGTCGGCCAAAGTCGCCAATTGGCGCAATAAAACCGACGGATGCGTAATGAATGTCTGACATAGCTCTCGGACGACGCCCGGCTCTGGCAAAATGGCGGATATTTCATTTATCGGCAGCCTTTGCCGATCATTAAATTTTTGAGCGTGTTTTTAGATGATTGAGCAAGCAGCGGGCTGTCGTATCAAAGTCGAGGCGTTGGACGAGGCTTATCAGGCCCTGGCCGAGCAATGGGCTGAGCGTCTGGGTTTGCCCCTGGACGAGCCGGATGCCGAGTTCGCCTTGCAGCTAAGCGCCCAGGGTTTGCAGCTGCAGCAACTGGGCCCGGATGCACCGGGCCCGGTGCGGGTTGATTTTGTCGAAGGCGGTGCGGCCCACCGGCGTTTGTTTGGCGGCGGCACCGGGCAGATGATTGCCAAAGCGGTGGGTATCCAGCAGGGCGTACGCCCGCGGGTGCTGGATGCCACTGCGGGGTTGGGCAAGGATGCATTCGTGCTGGCCAGCCTGGGCTGCGAAATGAGCCTGATCGAGCGTCAGCCGCTGATTGGCGCCTTGCTGGAAGACGGTCTGGCCCGTGGCCTGGATGACTTTGAAGTGGCGCCGATCGTGTCGCGCATGCATTTGCTCAAGGGTAATTCGATTGAAGTGATGCGTAACTGGGAGGGCGAACCGCCGCAGGTGATCTACCTGGACCCGATGTTCCCCCATCGCGAGAAAACCGCATTGGTGAAGAAGGAAATGCGCCTGTTCCGCCCTTTGGTGGGCGATGACAATGATGCCCCGGCACTGCTTGAGGCGGCGCTGGCGCTGGCGAGCCATCGGGTGGTGGTCAAGCGCCCGCGCAAGGCACCGTGCATTGCCGGGCCAAAGCCGAGCCATGCATTGGATGGCAAGTCGAGCCGTTACGATATTTATCCTAAGAAAGCGTTGAAACCTTAATCCTCACAAATACTCTGTCAATTGTGGGAGCGAGCAAGCCCGATCCCACAAAAGCTGCACCAGCATCAAGGTGTTTGCTTCAGGTCGGCCGATAGGCCCGCATAAATACCGCCACCACTTCCTGCACATGGGCCTCGCTCTCCTCAGGCCCCGGTGGCTCACCGCCGGCAAACAGCAGGCGAAAGTTCGGTGCGCCCTTGAGCATGCAGAAGAAGTGCTCCGCCGCGTAATGGGGGTTGTCGATCTGCAGCGCGCCGCTCTGATCCATCTTGCGCAGCAACCCCTCCATTTCGTGCACCACGCGTTCCGGCCCGGCTTCCAGGAATATCTGCGACAGCTTGGGGTCCTGGCTGCCCAGGGCGACCATCAGACGGTGCAGGTTCAGCGATTCCTCACTGTTGATCAGCACCTGAAAGCCTCGGGCAATGTTCAACAACACCGTCTCGATAGGCTTGCCTGCAGGCAATTCAAAAAAAAGTACCGGCAACTGCTCGGTGCATTTGGACATGATTGCCGATGAAAACAGCGTCTCTTTGTCAGTGAAGTGGCTGTAGACCGTCAGTTTTGATACGCCTGCCAGGCCTGCAACCGCATCCATGCTGGTATTGGCATAGCCCTTGGTCAAAAACAGGGATTTGGCGGCGTCGAGGATCGACTGGCGTTTTGCCAGGTCCTTGGGGCGGCCGAGTGTATTGGGGGGTAAAGGATTGTCAGACATATCCGTTTATTACTGGACTGGTGAGTTTAGTATTAATAACATGCAGCCAGTATAAATATTCCAAGCCCCATTAGCGAAAGGTCGTCACCATGTTGCGCCATGCCTTGCCCCGCGCTGTGCCTCTGTGTCTGGTAATTTTATTGTCTGGGTGTGGGCAGCAAGAGCCTGCCAAAATCAGCATCAGCCCGGCGATGGTGGTGCAGCCGCAACCTTCGGCGCTGGCCAGCCAGAGCTACCCTGGCGAAGTGCGGGCGCGGTTTGACCCGCAACTGGCGTTTCGTATTGGCGGCAAAGTCACCCGGCGTCTGGTGGATGAGGGCGAGCGGGTCAAGGCCAATCAACCGCTGGCCGAACTGGACCCCCAGGACGTGCGCCTGCAACTGGATGCAACCCGTGCCCAAGTGGCGGCAGGGCAGGCCAACCTGAATCTGGTGCGGGCTGAGCGCGACCGTTACAAGACCCTGCTGGATCGGCAGATGGTCAGCCGCTCGCAGTTCGATAACGCCGAAAACCTCTATCGCTCAGGCGAGGCCAAACTTCAGCAGCTCAAGGCCGAGCAGGATGTGGCCAGCAATCAGGCAAGCTATGCCGTGTTGCGTGCGCCACAAGACGGTGTAATCGCCCAGCGTCAGGTTGAAGTCGGGCAGGTGGTCAATGCCGGCCAAACCGTATTTACCCTGGCAGCCGATGGTGAGCGGGAAGTACTGATCAGCCTGCCGGAGCAGGATTTTGGCCGTTTCAAGATCGGCATGCCGGTGGCGGTGGAGCTCTGGTCGCAGCCCGGCCAGCGCTTCAGCGGGCGTATCCGTGAACTGTCACCGTCGGCCGACCCGAAGTCGCGCACTTTTGCCGCCCGTATCGCCTTTACCGCTGGCAAGGTGCCTGCCGAGCTGGGGCAAAGTGCCCGGGTGTTTATTCAGAGTGAAGGTGTCAGCTCGCTGTCGGTACCGTTGTCAGCCCTGACAGCGGAAAATGGTGCGTCTTATGTGTGGCGGGTGGGCCAGGGCAACAAGCTGGAGCAAGTGCCCGTACGTGTAGGGCCGTTTGGCGAAAGCAGCGTAGCGGTGCTCGAAGGCCTCAAGGCCGATGACTGGATTGTCGCCGCCGGTGTGCATGTGTTGCATCCCGGGCAGGAGGTGCGGCCGATTGATCGCTCCAACCGGGCTATCAATATCGCGGCGAAGGAGTAACACCCATGGGTTTCAACCTTTCCGCATGGGCATTGCGCAATCGCCAGATCGTCCTGTTCCTGATGCTGTTGCTGGCAATCGTTGGCGGGCTTTCCTACACCAAATTAGGGCAAAGCGAAGACCCGCCCTTTACCTTCAAAGCTATGGTGATTCGTACCCTGTGGCCGGGCGCCACGGCGGAGGAAGTCTCGCGCCAGGTTACCGAGCGTATCGAAAAGAAGTTGATGGAAACCGGTGAATACGAGCGCATTGTCTCGTTCTCGCGCCCCGGCGAATCGCAAGTAACCTTTATGGCCCGCGACTCGATGCATTCCAACCAGATCCCCGAGTTGTGGTATCAGGTTCGCAAAAAGATCAGTGATATCCGCTACACCTTGCCGCCGGATGTGCAGGGGCCGTTTTTCAACGATGAGTTCGGTACCACTTTCGGCAATATCTACAGCCTGAGTGGGCAAGGTTACGACTACGCAGTGCTCAAGGACTACGCCGACCGCATCCAGATCCAGCTGCAACGGGTCAAGGATGTCGGCAAGGTCGAGTTGCTGGGGCTGCAGGACGAAAAAATCTGGATTGAGCTGTCCAATCTCAAGCTCGCCACCCTGGGCCTGCCGCTGGCAGCGGTGCAAAAAGCCCTTGAAGAGCAAAACGCAGTGTCGACGGCGGGCTTCTTTGAAACCCCGACCGAGCGCGTGCAATTGCGCGTCAGCGGTAACTTCAAAACGGTCGAAGAGATAGAGCGCTTCCCCATTCGCGTCGGCGAACGCACCTTGCGCATCAGCGATGTGGCGGATGTGCGTCGCGGCTTTAATGACCCGCCAGCGCCGCGTATGCGCTTTATGGGCCAGGATGCGATTGGCCTGGCCGTGGCGATGAAGGATGGCGGCGATATTCTGGTCCTGGGCAAGGCGCTGGATACCGAGTTTGAGCGGATCCAGAGAAACCTGCCAGCCGGGATGCAATTGGGCAAAGTATCCGACCAGCCAGCGGCGGTGAAGACCAGCGTCGGTGAGTTCGTCCAGGTACTGGTGGAAGCGCTGGTTATCGTGCTGCTGGTGAGCTTCTTTTCGCTGGGTGTGCGCACCGGCATGGTGGTGGCACTGACCATCCCGCTGGTGCTGGCAATGACCTTTGCCGCCATGCATTACTTCGGTATCGGCCTGCACAAGATCTCACTGGGGGCCTTGGTGCTGGCGCTTGGCCTGTTGGTGGATGACGCGATCATCGCCGTGGAAATGATGGCAATCAAAATGGAGCAGGGCTACGACCGGCTCAAGGCCGCGAGCTTTGCCTGGACCAGCACCGCGTTCCCGATGCTCACCGGTACACTGATTACTGCCGCAGGCTTTTTACCGATTGCCATGGCGCAGTCGAGCACCGGTGAATACACCCGCTCGATATTCCAGGTAGTGACCATTGCCCTGCTGGCGTCGTGGGTGGCAGCGGTGGTGTTTGTGCCGTATCTGGGCGCGCTGTTGTTGCCGGACCTGGCGAAGATTCATGCGGCCAGGCATGGCACTGGGGCTGGCGTACCTGACCCGTACGCTACACCGTTTTATCAGCGGGTTCGACGGCTGGTGGAGTGGTGTGTAACCCGGCGCAAAACCGTAATTGCCCTGACTGCGTTGATCTTTATGGGCTCGGTGGTGCTGTTCAAGTTTGTTCCGCAGCAGTTCTTCCCGGCCTCCAGCCGCCTGGAACTGATGGTGGATATGAAACTGGCCGAAGGCGCTTCGTTGAGCAACACCACCGATCAGGTCAAACAGCTCGAAGCACTGCTCAAGGATCACCCGGGCATCGAGAACTATGTGGCTTACGCTGGCACCGGTTCGCCACGCTTTTACTTGCCACTGGATCAGCAATTGCCAGCGGCCAGCTTTGCCCAGTTTGTGGTGCTGGCCAAGACTATCGAGGATCGTGAAAACCTGCGCTCCTGGTTGATCGACACCCTCAACGAGCAGTTCCCGACGATACGTTCACGGGTAACGCGCCTGGAAAACGGTCCGCCTGTGGGCTATCCGGTGCAGTTCCGGGTCACCGGCGAGCATATCGAAGAGGTGCGGGCGCTGGCGCGCAAGGTGGCGGCCAAGGTTCGCGATAACCCCCATGTGGTCAATGTGCACCTGGACTGGGAAGAACCGAGCAAGGTGGTGTACCTCAATATTGATCAGGACCGGGCACGGGCCCTGGGTGTGAGCACGGCCAACCTGTCGCGCTTTTTGCAAAGCACGCTGCTGGGCTCCACGGTCAGCCAGTACCGCGAAGACAACGAGTTGATCGAGATTCTGTTGCGCGGTACGCCTCAGGAACGCACCGAGCTGTCGTTGCTGCCGAGCCTGGCGGTGCCGACCGACAATGGCCAGAGCGTGGCACTGTCGCAAATTGCGACCCTGGAATATGGCTTTGAAGAAGGCATTATCTGGCACCGCAACCGTCTGCCGAACGTGACCGTGCGAGCCGATATTTATGGCAAGGAGCAACCGGCCACTTTGGTCCAGCAGATCCTGCCGACCCTGGAAGACGTGCGTGCCGAACTGCCTGATGGTTATTTGCTGGAAGTGGGCGGTACTGTTGAGGACTCCACCCGGGGGCAGGATTCGGTAAAAGCCGGTGTACCGCTGTTTATCGTGGTGGTGCTGACCTTGCTGATGGTGCAGTTGCGCAGCTTCTCGCGCATGGTGATGGTGTTTCTGACCGCGCCATTGGGCCTGATCGGGGTGACGCTGTTCCTGCTGCTGTTTGGCAAGCCATTTGGTTTTGTGGCGATGCTGGGCACCATTGCGTTGTCGGGGATGATCATGCGCAACTCGGTGATCCTGGTGGATCAGATCGAGCAGGACAAGGCCGCGGGGCTGGACCCTTGGCATGCGATTATTGAAGCGACAGTGCGGCGATTCCGCCCGATTGTACTGACCGCCCTGGCGGCGGTGCTGGCGATGATTCCGTTGTCACGCAGCGTGTTCTTCGGGCCTATGGCAGTGGCTATTATGGGCGGGCTGATCGTGGCTACAGTGCTGACCTTGCTGTTTTTGCCAGCACTGTATGCGGCGTGGTTCAAGGTGAAGAAGGTCTAGGAGCAAGAGCTCACAGCCCACTCCCTGCGGGAGAGGGCTAGTGAGGGTTGCTCTTAAAGCGCCCCAAACACCTTCTTGGCCAAACTGGTCGCTGCTGCCGCCGGGTTCTGGCGGATGGTTTCTTCCTGTTTGCCGATCATTTCGAACAGGCCATCGAGCGCCTTTTCAGTGACATAACTCTCGATATTGGCGCTTTTGGCGTCCACCACACCAAAGCTGGCCGCTTGCCCGGCGAATGCGTTGTACTGCTGGGCCAGGCCTACCTTGTCTGTCGACGCCTTGACGATTGGCAGGAACTTGGCGCGGATCTGTGCGCGGCTGCTTTTGTCCAGGTATTGGGTGGCCGAATCCTGACCACCGCTCAAGATGCCCTTGGCATCCGCCACGGTCATTTTTTTCACCGCATCGACCAGCAAGGCCTGGGCCTGTGGCACGGCCGCTTCTGCGGCTTTGTTCATGCTGGTTTCAAGCTGGTCGACCTGGGTGCCCATGCCGAATTGCTTCATCTTTTTCGCGACTTTGCCCAGGTTGCCCGGCAACTCGATCTTGACCTCGGGGTTGTTGCTGAAACCACCCGGGGTGCCCAGTTGCTTGACGGCAATTTGCGCACCTTGGGTCAGGGCGTCTTTAAGGCCGCCCGTAGCGTCGCCTTGCGACAGGTCGCTCAGCGATACCGCCAGGGCATTGGCCGAAATCAGCAGGCCTGCGCACAGGCCTGCGAAGCGTAGAGAAGGACGCAGCATGGGGTAACTCCTTGATTAGCGAACCTGATCCACACGCAGGCGGATCGGTTGCTGGGTTTTTGCATTCAGATCGACGCTGTTGCGCTCAGTGCTGATAAACAGCAGCTGGCCGTTCTCTTCGATCCGCGCACTCACCGCGTAGGTATGGCCGGGCTTGACCTGCGCCGGGTCATAGGTCAGGTGAAACGGCAGCGGCACCTGGCCCTTGATCGGGCCGCTTTGCTTGGCAAGGGTCACCGCTGGAGCGTCGGCCAGGGAAACGTCTTGCAAGCTTACTTCCAGTGTAGCGGTAGGCGGCAGGGCGATACGTTGCAGGTAAAACACTTCACCGTCGAGGGACGCTTGCGGGGTGGAGGTCATCGAGCTACAGGCTCCAAGCAGGGCGGTCAGGCTCAGTAAGAGGACCTTTTTCATGGGGGTAAACTCCGTTTTATTTCCTGGGTGAGACATTTCACACTGGAGAGTGGAAAGGATTCTAGCAATGAAGTTCCCCGTGAAGCGGTAATCCTGTATCAGATAACCTCCTCTGTTTCAGCGCGTTATTCAGTCAGAAGTCACGTCTTGAGGGGCGATAGTCGAGCTATCGAGAACCAGGGTCGGATTGTCGGCACACTCCGGTTTGATGCCGTTGCCACCGGCAATACCACCGTCAGGAGTACTGACCTGCCAAGGGGTGGCATTGCATTCAGGGTGAGTGGCGTTGTCGATGGGCTGCTTGGCGTTGTTGCCGCCGTGAGTGCTGTCATCGGCCTGTTTGACTTGCCAGGGAGTGCCAGGATTGTTGGTTGTTTCGTTGTCTTGGATCATTTTCAGACTTCCTTATCGATTGACTTGCGTTGAATGTGTGCCGAAAAGTTCGGCACACATTCAAGGCTAGTTGCAGATGGAAGGGCTGAAATTGATCGAGAGGTTTCGCCAGTACTTTGCAGGTTTATCCGACGACCTCGGTCGTATCGGCTGCATCTTCACTGCGATGCAGCGCCACTTGACGAATTGACAGGCGAATTTCCGCAGGCAGCACGCGTTTGGCTGCTCCCTCGGCCAATTCACCGAGCAGTTCGTGGTAGCTCAGCTTGCCATTGGCGTCGCGGCGCAGTACGTCTTCTTCGAGCAAGGTCTGGATAAAGTGACGGAACAGGCTCTTGTCGAAGAATTCCGGGGCGTTGAGCCCATGCAGGATCGACAGGCGCTGGGCCATCATGGTGCACAGGTCTTCCAATTCCTCGGCGCTCAGGGTGTTCTGGCCGCTGTTAAGCAGCAAGGAGATGGCCATATAGAAGCGTTGCAGGGTTTGCGCAATGCTTTTGGACAGCAGTGTCAGCAATACAAAGTGTCTCGAACTTGGCGCAGGGCGCAGGTACACGCCTTTTTCGAAGCGTAACAAACCTTGCTCGACAAAGGCTTCCAGCCATTGGTCAACCACGCCGTCGAGCTCTTCCTCAGACCAGCGGATAAACAGCTCCGATTGCAGGTATGGATACAGCGCATGGGTGTAGCGCAGGATCTGTTCGCGGCTCATGCGCGACGTGCTCTGGAAGAAGCTGGCCAGCAACGACGGCAAGGCAAAGATATGCATCACGTTGTTGCGGTAATAGGTCATCAGAACCGCGTTTTGCTCATCCAGATAGAGGATCTTGCCCAGCGCATCGCTTTGCTCGGCCAGCAGGTTCATGTCCTTGACATGCTTGATCAGTGCCGGGCCGTCGCCTTCGGGCAAGGTGGTGTATGGCGAGTAAGGCACACGGCGCAGCAGGGCCAGATACAGATCCAGCACCCGGGCCATGGCTTTTTCGTCCAGGGCCAGGCGGGTAGTGGACAGCAAGGCCAGCGCCACCAGGTTTACCGGGTTGATGGCTGCAGCTTCATTCAGATGGCGGGCAACTTTATCGCCCAGACGGTTGGTGGTCTGGCTCAGCCATTCAGGGCGGTAGGACGGTGCAAGCTCCTGCTGGCGCCAGCCCGGCTGCTCCTGCTCAAGAAATTCGGCCAGTTTGATCGGCTCGCCGAAGTTGACCGCGACCTGACCGAACTTCTGCTTTTTAAGGGCGCCGATCACTTTGAAAATATCGAAAATCGATTCTTTTTTCTTGCTCGCACCGCGTAACTCGCCCAGGTAGGTACGGCCTTCGAGTACGCGCTCGTAGCCGATGTAGACCGGTACAAACACGATCGGCGTGCGCGATGAGCGCAAGAAGCTGCGCACGGTGATGGCCAGCATCCCGGTTTTCGGTTGCAGCATGCGCCCGGTGCGCGAACGGCCGCCTTCGACGAAGTACTCCACCGGGAATCCCTTGGTGAACAGGGTGTGCATATATTCGTTGAACACCGAGGTGTACAGCGGGTTGCCCTTGAAGGTGCGGCGCATGAAAAACGCCCCGCCACGCCGTAGCAGCGGGCCCAGTACTGGCATGTTGAGGTTGATACCGGCAGCAATGTGCGGCGGGGTCAGGCCGTTACGGAACAGCAGATAGGACAGCAACAGGTAATCGATATGGCTGCGGTGGCACGGTACGTAAATGATTTCGTGACCTTGGGCGACCTTCTGCACGCTCTCGATCTGGTTGACCTTGACCCCGTCGTAGATCTTGTTCCAGAACCAACTCAGCAGCACTTCAAAAAAGCGGATTGCGGTATAGGTGTAGTCCGAGGCGATTTCATTGGCGTAGCGCAGCGCCAGGGCACGGGCCTTGTCCGGTGAAATATTCTCGCGCTCGGCTTCATCGAGGATCGCCTGACGCACGGAAGGCTCGTTGACCAGACCCTTGACCAGCGTGCGCCGGTGCGACAGGTCGGGGCCGATGGTGGAGATTTTCAGGTTGCGAAAGTGCACGCGCAAAATGCGCTGGGCCATGCGCACGGTGCGTTCGTGGCCCTTGTTGAGATCGACCAGCTCTCGCATATGGATAGGGGCGGAGAACTGCACGCGGGTTTTGCGACCCAGAATCAGGATCCGCAGCATACGGCGCAAGCGCCCGGTCACGGCCCAGCTGTCGGCAAACAGCAGCTTCCAGGGGCTGGATTCGCTGTCGGGGGACTGGCCCCAGAACACGCTGACCGGAATGATTTGCGCATCCTCGCCCGGGTGCCGGGTCAGGCCGTCGACCAGCCGGGTCAGTACCGGCGGCGCACCGCGCTTGTCCTGACGGCCCAGCCAGTCCGGCTCGGGGGTCAGGTAGAAGAAGGCGGCAGGCTCGACCATCTCGCCCACGGCAACCGGCAGCACCGGGCGCGGCAGACCGGCCTTCGAGCATTCGGCGTCGACCACGGCCAGTTCGGTCAGCGAGGGCGACTGCAATACATAGAACACCGGTCGGCTGCGATCCAGGTTCAGGGTGAGGGACGACTGATTGATCGTCTCCGAGCGCACCCACAGGTACAGCAAGCGACGCAGGGCGCCAAATACAAGGCGACGAAATGGGGAGGGGGTCATACGGCTTCTGCGTTGGTGGATTAAAAAATCGTCGGCTAGTGTGCCGTATCTCCTGAAAATCGGCAAAAAAGCGGCGAAGTAATATTGATTGAGTGTTTTTTTACCTGACTTATACTCGAGGGTCTTTCGCGATGCTGCGTAAGACAAAATGTTCAAGAGTCAGGTTCAAACAATAGTTCTCACAGGGCCATATAACGAGCCCGATCAATAATAAAAAGGGGGGAAGGTTCCATGACTACACGTGTAACGGGCAATGTTAAGTGGTTCAACGATGCCAAGGGCTACGGCTTTATTCAGTGTGAAAACGGGGCTGATGTGTTTGTGCATTACCGCGCCATTCGCGGTGAAGGCCATCGCAGCCTGGCTGAAGGCCAGCAGGTCGAATACACCCAGGTCACAGGCGCCAAGGGCCTGCAGGCCGAGGATGTCGTGGGGTTGTAGCGCACTCATTGCCTCCCTTCCCTGTGGGAGCGGGCTTGCTCGCGATTCGGGCGCCGCGGTGCTTCAGGCAAACCGGGTTGATGCAATCGCGAGCAAGCCCATTCCCACAAAGGGGGGCAACTCAGGAACCGGTTTTCCAGGTGATTTCTTCCTGGCCGTCTTCGCTGATGCGGATCCAGCGGTCGGCATCCGCCTCACCCTGCTCTTCGACCCAGCTACCCGGTGCGCAACGCACTTCGATGTTCAGTGCCGCAAAAGCCGCCTTGGCGCAGGCAATGTCGTCTTCCCACGGTGTCTGGTCACTGTCCAGGTACAGGCTGTTCCATTTGCCCACGGCCTTTGGCATCCAGGTCACGGGTACGTTGCCGGCCATGCACTTCCAAGTTTCGCCTTTCTTTTTCCACTCGGTGCACGGCCCCAGCACTTCGGCCAGCCAGGCTTCGACGTCTTTGTAAGTGATCGCTTCTTTCAGGTAAATCTCGATATCGGGTTGGCGCATGGATGTCCTCACTGCGTGTCTGAAAAATCCATTCGCGGATTAGTCGGGCCAAGGGCATGTGCCCTTGGCCGTAAAGTGGGTTATTGAAGTACGAAGTAATCGTAGCGCATCGACACGGTCACCACTAAAGGCTCGGGGTGCTCGATGACCTGGGCCCGACGCTCGGCACTGGCACGCCAGCCATGGGGGGTCATGGCCAGCAGGTTGGCACGGTCCTGGGGTTCGCTCAGGCTGAGGGTGAACTCCAGTGTTTCGCTGTGTTGCAGCTGCATGCCTTCAGGCACCAGTGCCAAGTGCTTGTCGTCGGCATAGTCACGTACTTCGTCGTACAGGCGTTCGCGCAATTCCATCAAATGCCCGCGGGTCGGGCCTACACGCATCAGACCGCCACCGGGGGTGAGCAGGCGCTTGGCTTCGAGCCAGTCCAGCGGGCTGAACACGCTGGTCAGGAACTGGCAGCTGGCGTCTGCCAGTGGTACGCGGGCCATGCTGGCGATCAACCAGGTCAGTTGCGGGCTGCGTTTACAGGCGCGCTTGACCGCTTCGCGGGAGATATCCAGCGCGTAGCCATCGGCGTTGGGCAGCGCGTCGGCGATTTGCGCGGTGTAGTAACCCTCGCCACAGCCGATGTCCAGCCAGCGTTGCGGTGCGCGCTCGGCGGCCAGTTCGGCCAGACGCTTGGCCACAGGGGCGTAATGCCCGGCGTTAAGAAAATCGCGGCGGGCTTCAACCATGGCCTGGTTGTCGCCAGGGTCACGGCTGTTCTTGTGTTGCACCGGCAGCAGGTTCAGGTAGCCCTGGCGGGCACGGTCAAAGCGATGGCCGGCCGGGCACACCACACCATTGTCCAGCGCATTGAGCGGCTCGGAGCAGATCGGGCAGGCGAGCATCAGGCGAGCAACTTGATCAGGGTCTGGTAATAGATTTCGGTCAGCACATCAAGATCGCTGGCCAGAACCCGTTCATTGACCTGGTGGATGGTCGCGTTGACCGGGCCCAGTTCCACCACTTGCGTGCCCAGGGTGGCGATAAAGCGCCCGTCGGACGTGCCGCCGCTGGTGGAAGCCTTGGTTTCGCGTCCAGTTACCTGCTTGATGCTCGACGATACGGCATCCAGCAGGGCACCCGGCTCGGTCAGAAACGGCAGGCCAGACAGTGCCCAGTCGATATGCCAGTCCAGGCCGTGCTTGTCGAGAATGTCCGCCACGCGCTTTTGCAGGCCTTCAACAGTGGATTCGGTGGAGAAACGGAAGTTGAACACCGCCACCAGATCACCGGGGATCACGTTGGTCGCGCCAGTACCGGAATTGAGGTTGGAAATCTGGAAGCTGGTCGGCGGGAAAAAGGCATTGCCGTTGTCCCAATGCTCGGTGGCCAGTTCAGTCAGCGCCGGTACGGCCAGATGAATCGGATTTTTTGCCAGGTGCGGATAGGCCACATGGCCCTGCACGCCGCGAACGGTGAGCTTGGCGCCCAGGGAGCCGCGACGGCCGTTCTTGACCACATCACCCACCAGTGAGGTGCTCGACGGCTCGCCTACGATGCACCAGTCGAGGCGCTCGTTGCGTGCGGCAAAACGCTCGATCACGGCCTTGGTGCCGTGATGGGCCGGGCCTTCTTCGTCACTGGTGATCAGAAACGCGACCTTGCCCTTGTGGTCCGGGTAATCAGCGACAAAGCGCTCGGCGGCTACCAGCATGGCGGCCAGGCTGCCTTTCATATCGGCCGCGCCACGGCCGCAGAGCATGCCGTGCTCATCGATCAGCGCATCGAACGGGTCGTTCTGCCAGGCCTGCACCGGGCCGGTCGGCACCACGTCAGTGTGGCCGGCGAAGCACAGTACCGGGCCATCGTGTTTACCGTGGGTGGCCCAGAAGTTGTCGACGTCTTCGATGCGCATCGGCTCAAGCATAAAGCCGGCATCGCCCAGGCGCTGCATCATCAGCTTCTGGCAATCGGCGTCGATCGGCGTCACGGAAGGGCGACGGATCAGATCGCAGGCGAGTTGCAGGGTCGGCGAAAGGTCGGCGTGGGCCGTCATGGTAGGGACTCCGAAGCGGGACACAAGGCACAAAAGGGCGGATATCTTAAAGCAAAACGGCGGCCAGAGGCCGCCGTTTAGTGGTTGCAGTCAATTTATGCAGCCGGTTGCTCTTGTGCTTCTTCGACCGGTTTGGGCAGCGAAGACATAAAGGCCATGATCAGCGCCGCCAGATACGGCAACGATTGCACCAGCAGCATCACCACCCAGAAACGCATGTCGTTGCTCGGCAGGCCTTGTACGAAGAAGATCCCCAGTGCCGCGCCCCAGAGCAGCAACATGATAAACACCTCTTCGCGGGCTTCCGAGAGAGCGACCCAAAAGCCGTGGTTATCGGCGTTTTTAGGCGTACGGAAAAACGGAATGCTGGTGGTGAAAAATCCGTACAGCACCGCTTTAGCGATGGTGTGGGACAACGCCAGCCCGGCCAGAGCCGCCGCGAATGCGTCCTTGAGGTTGACCCCCATTGCACGGCGGTACAGGAAGATGATCTTGCCCACCTTGAACACAAATAGCGCCAGTGGCGGGATGGCGAAAATCAGCAGCGGCGGATCGACCCGCGTCGGCACGATAATCATCGCCGCCGACCACAACAGGGCGCCCACGGTGAAGAAGATATTCATGCCATCGGCCACCCACGGCAGCCAGCCCGCGAGGAAGTGATAACGCTGGCCACGGGTCAGTTCCGTGTCCTTGCCGCGCAGCAGGCTTGAAGAGTGACGCTTGATAATCTGAATCGCACCATAGGCCCAGCGGAATCGCTGTTTCTTGAAGTCAATAAAGGTATCGGGCATCAGGCCCTTGCCGTAGCTATTGTGGGAATAGGCTGCGGAATAGCCTTTTTCAAACACGCGCAGGCCCAGCTCGGCGTCCTCACAGATACACCAGTCGGCCCAGCCAAGCTCTTCGAGCACGGAGCGTCGGGTCATGGTCATGGTGCCATGCTGGATGATCGCGTCGCGGTCGTTGCGGGTAACCATACCGATATGGAAGAAGCCCTTGTATTCCGAGTAGCAGAGCTTCTTGAATTTGCTTTCGTTCTGGTCGCGGTAGTCCTGGGGCGATTGCACGATGGCGATTTTCGGGTCTGCAAAGTGCGGCACCATATGCTTGAGCCAGTTGCGATCCACGCAGTAATCGGAGTCGATCACCGCAATCACTTCGGCATCCGGCGCGGTGTGCGGGATCAGGTAGTTCAGCGCGCCGCCCTTGAAACCGGCCAGGGGCGCGACGTGGAAGAACTTGAAGCGCGGGCCGAGGCTGGCGCAGTAGTCGCGCACGGGCTCCCAGACGGCCGGGTCCTTGGTGTTGTTGTCGATGATCAACACTTCAAAGTCGGGGTAGTCGAGGTTGGCCAGGGCATCGAGGGTCTGTTTGACCATCTCCGGCGGCTCGTTGTAGCACGGCACATGGATCGAGACTTTCGGACGGTAGGCGTTATCGGCCTCGACCGGTAAAAATTCCCGTCGCCGTTTGCGAACCCATACCGCTTCGGCCAGTTCGTGGGCCTCGGTGAGCAGCACGATAAACACCCCGAGCGCACCCAGACCGAGCAAAAAGCCCACGGTCAGGCTGAACCAGGTGCTGTATTGCTGGCTGTAGTCGTAAGCGATCCACACCAGTACCGAGCCACAGAGGAACGCGGTAAAGGTCAGGAATGTACGCCCACGCTGGCGCAAGGCCGAGCCGTCGATCAGCAGCAGCGCCAGCGACAGCAAGCCCATCACCACCGAGCCGATGGCCAGTACGCGCCATTGCGGGATCGCGACCACCGGGCCTTCAAAGTTGAATTTTTGCTGGCGGGCAGCGTTGTACACGCCCCAGTAGGCGCCCACCGAACCTTCATCGCTGGCCTTCCACGGCTGGTCGAAGGCTTCGATCACAAAGTAGTTGTAGCCGCGACGGTTGAGGGTATTGACCAGCGTACGCAGGTAAATCGCCTGATCAGCCGGGGTGGCATCGGCGCCACCGCGCATGCGGCCATTGCTCGGCCAGCCCACCTCGGAAAGCAGCAGGGGCTTTTTCGGGAACATTTTTTTCAGGTCGCGGGCACGGTCCAGAACGAACTCACCGGCCTTGTCCACCGGGATAAATTCCCAGTACGGCAGGATGTGCGCGGCAATCAGGTCAACGTGCTTGGCCAGTTGTGGGTATTTCTCCCAGATGTGCCATTGCTCGGACGTGGTGACCGGTACCTTGACCGCGGCGCGAACCCGATCCAGCAGCACGATCAGGTCTTCGGGAGTGATTTCTTCGCGGAACAGGGCTTCGTTACCCACCACAACCCGCACCACGCTGCGCGAGTTGTTGGCCAGTTCGATGGCTTTCTGGATTTCGCGCTCGTTGCGCTCCAGGTCCGGGCTGATCCAGATACCGATGGTCACGCGCAAACCGAATTCTTCCGCCAGCGTGGGAATATCACCCAGGGTGCCGTCGACCGAGTAGGTACGGATGTTGTCGGTCAGCTTGCTGATGATCTCCAGGTCGCGACGCATTTCGTCGTCGGTTGGGTACTGGTCTTTCTGCGGGTACTGGCCTTGCTGGAACGGCGAGTACGAGAAGCCGGAGATCTGCTCGGGCCAGTTGGGCGCCGAGACCGGGCGATTGATCAGCGCCCAGAAGCCTGTGAACAGGGCGGCGATGGCTAATACCACCACCAGATTGAGTCCAAATTTACGCGATGACATAACTATTTCGGGTTCCAAAGGGAGTGGAACGAAGGTCGGTCGGCAGGTGCCAAGCGGCGCGCATCCTACACTGAGCTAGGACCCATCGTATAGCTGACGGTATTGGGTCTGGCATTTGGCAGTAGCAGCTGACTTAAGTTCTTTCTTTATTACTTGTAGCTCTTATCTTCATGCTAGGTAAGCTATTAAAGCAGGCTTGGTCGCCTAGCCTGTAGGAAAGATACTCAATGCAATGTAAGCCCCCTATAATGCGCGCCGGTTTTTGGGGTGTTGGTGATGAGTACAGAAGATCCACGTTTTGCCGGTGTAGCCCGGTTATACGGGCTGGAAGGCCTTGAACGACTGAAGGCGGCGCATGTGGCGATCGTCGGTGTGGGCGGTGTCGGGTCGTGGGCGGCGGAAGCGATCGCACGCTGCGGTGTTGGCGAAATTTCGCTGTTTGACCTGGATGACGTTTGCGTCAGCAACAGCAACCGCCAGTTGCACGCCTTGAGCACGACCATTGGTCGGGACAAGGTCGAAGTGATGGCCGAGCGTCTGCGCCAGATCAACCCGGACTGTGTGGTTCACGAAGTGGCGGATTTCGTCACCCGCGAAACCATGGCCGAGTACATCACCCCGAATATTGATTGCGTGATCGACTGCATCGACAGCGTGAATGCCAAGGCGGCGCTGATTGCCTGGTGCAAGCGGCGCAAGATCCAGATCATTACTACTGGTGGTGCGGGCGGGCAGATTGACCCGACGCTGATTCAGGTTTGTGATCTGAACCGCACATTCAACGACCCGCTGGCCTCGAAGGTGCGTTCCACGTTGCGCCGTGATTATGGGTTTTCCCGCACCATGACCCGGCATTACAGCGTGCCATGCGTGTTTTCCACCGAGCAGCTGCGCTATCCCAAGCCGGACGGCAGCATTTGCCTGCAGAAGAGTTTCGTGGGAGATGGGGTGAAGCTGGACTGCGCCGGCGGCTTTGGCGCGGTGATGATGGTTACGGCGACCTTCGGCATGGTGGCAGCCACCAAGGCGGTGGACAAGATTGTGGCAGGGGTAAGACGACCTTCGGAAAAGGTAAAGCCTGCACCACAGCAATAGTCAGCCCGCTCCCACAGCTTGCCCTGCAAGGCTCGGATTTTGTGAGCACTGAAAAACCTGTGTGAGCAGGCTTGCCTGCGATGGCATCCCCGCGGTTTGCCTGACAGACCGCGTCGCTTGAATCGCGGGCAAGCCCGCTCCCACAGCGAACCCTGCAAGGCTGGGATTTTGTGAACACTGAAAAACCTGTGGGAGCAGGCTTGCCTGCGATGGCATCCCCGCGGTTTGCCTGCCAGACCTTGCCGCCTGCATCGCGAGCAAGCCCGCTCCCACAGCGAACCCTGCAAGGCTCGGATTTTGTGAACACTGAAAAACCTGTGGGAGCAGGCTTGCCTGCGATGGCATCACCGCGGTTTGCCTGCCAGACCTTGCCGCCTGCATCGCGAGCAAGCCCGCTCCCACAGCGAACCCTGCAAGGCTGGGATTTTGTGAACACTGAAAAACCTCTGGGAGCAGGCTTGCCTGCGATGGCATCCCCGCGGTTTGCCTGCCAGACCTTGCCGCCTGCATCGCGAGCAAGCCCGCTCCCACAGCGAACCCTGCGGGCTCGGATTTTGTGAGCACTGCAAAATCTGTGGGAGCAGGCTTGCCTGCGATGGCATCCCCGCGGTTTGCTTGCAGACCTTGCCGCCTGCATCGCGAGCAAGCCCGCTTCCACCGGGGGTGGGGTGCCGCTTTTAGCCGAGCGCCAATTCCCGCATCCGCACCAGCACGGCATTCAGCCCGTTGCTGCGCGATGGCGACAACTGCCGGCTCAGCCCCAGTTGCTCAAACCACCCAGGCAAATCGACCTGCTGCAGCTCTTGGGTGGTCAACCCGTTCACCCGCACCAGCAGCAATGCCACCAGCCCGCGAATCAATCGCGCATCGCTGGCAGCAAAAAATTGCCAATGGCCATCGACCTGCTCACCTACCAGCCACATCAGGCTTTCACAGCCATGCACACGGTTTGCTTCGGTTTTGTCGGCCTCGTTCAGCTCCGGCAGGAGCTGGCCCCATTGCATCAGCAGGCGCGCGCGCTGCTCCCAGCCCGAGCAATGGGCAAAGCTGTCGAGCGCAGCCTGGGCGTCAGTGGGCAGGGTCATTGCAGCAACTCCAGGGCCTGATCGAGCGCTTCGAAGAAGTGCTCAATATCTTCGGAATCGTTGTACAACGCCAGCGAAACGCGGATAGCACCGGCCAGCCCCAGGCTTTTCAGCAGCGGCATGGCGCAGTGATGCCCGGCGCGTACGGCAATCCCCTGTTCGGTCAGCAGGTGCGCCAGATCGGCATTGTGCACGCCCTCAACCACAAAGCTGACCAGCGCCAGCTGCGGCGCCCCCAGCAGGCGGATGCCCTGGCGCTGTTGCAAACCCTCGACCAGCAGCGCGTGCAGCGCCGCTTCGTGGGCTTCAACCGCTGCCTGATCAAGGTTGGCCAGATAGTTGAGGGTCGCCCCCAGGGCAATCACGCTGGCAATCGGCGGGGTGCCCGCTTCAAAGCCCAGCGGTGCGGGACGGAAGGTGGCCTGCTGGTAGTCGGCGTCTTGCACCATCTCACCGCCAAACTGCCAATGCCGTAGACGAGCGAGGGCGTCGTGACGGCCAAACAGAACCCCCAGCCCGTCCGGCCCGTAGAGCTTGTGACTGGAAAATACATAAAAATCGCAGCCCAGCGCCTGCACGTCATGCCGACCGTGGACAACTCCCTGAGCGCCATCGATCACGGTCAGCGCACCCTGTGCCTTGGCCAGCGCCAGCAGCTCAGGCAGCGGCTGCCACACGCCGAGCACATTGGACAGCTGGCTGACGGCCAGCAGGCGGGTACGCGCAGTGATCAGTCGTGCGGCGGCAACGAGGTCGATCACGCCATCGCCGTCCAGCGGCAACACCACCAGGGCCAGGCCCTGACGCTGGGCCAGCTGTTGCCACGGCAGCAGGTTGGCGTGGTGCTCCAGGGCGCTGATAACGATCTCATCGCCCGGTTTGAATTGGTGCTCCAGGCCATAGGCCAGAAGGTTCAGTGCCGAGGTGGCACCGTGGGTAAAAACAATTTGCCCGCACTCGCCAGCATTGAGCCATTGCGTCACTTTTTTGCGGGTGTTTTCAAAGGCCTGGGTCGCGTGGGCGCCTGGCAAGTGTTGGGCCCGGTGCACGTTGGCGGCGCCACTGGCGTAGTAATGCGTCAGTGCGTCGAGCAGGGCCTGAGGTTTTTGCGTGGTTGCAGCGTTGTCCAGATAGGTCTGGGCCTGACGTTGCAAGGCGGCGATGGCTGGGAAGTCAGCGCGCCAGGGAGAAGGCAAAAGCATGGTGTCTGGGGCTCTGTTGACGAGACCGGAAACCGGCCCCGTCAGTTGCAGATAAACGCTTAGTTGTGAGCGTGCAGTGCTTCGTTCAGCTCAATGGCCGACTTGTGGGTTTTGCATTCCACTGCGCCATTTACCGAGTTGCGACGGAACAACAGGTCAGGTTGACCCGCCAGTTCACGGGCTTTCACTACTTTGACCAACTGGTTGTTTTCGTCCAGCAGAGCCACTTTGGTGCCCGCCGTCACGTACAGGCCGGACTCGACGGTGTTGCGGTCGCCCAACGGGATACCGATACCGGCGTTGGCGCCGATCAGGCAGCCTTCACCTACCTTGATCACGATATTGCCACCGCCCGACAAGGTGCCCATGGTCGAGCAACCGCCGCCCAGGTCCGAACCCTTGCCAACAAACACGCCAGCCGAAACACGGCCTTCGATCATGCCCGGGCCTTCGGTGCCTGCGTTGAAGTTGACGAAACCTTCGTGCATCACGGTGGTGCCTTCACCCACGTAAGCGCCCAGACGGATACGGGCTGCGTCTGCAATACGCACGCCGGCCGGAACCACGTAGTCGGTCATTTTCGGGAACTTGTCGACCGAGAACACTTCCAGCAGATCGCCACGCAGGCGTGCTTCCAGTTGACGCTCGGCCAGTTCGCTCAGGTCGATGGCGCCCTGGCTGGTCCAGGCCACGTTCGGCAGCAGCGGGAACACACCGGCCAGGTTCAGGCCGTGCGGCTTGACCAGGCGATGTGACAGCAGGTGCAGCTTGAGGTAGGCCTCAGGCGTGGAGGTCAGGGTGGCGTCTTCGCCCAGCAGGGTGGCGACCAGCGGCTTGTGGCTTTCAGCCAGGCGGGTCAGCAGGGCTGCCTGTGCGGCGTCGACCGGTTTAACCGCTTCAGCCATTTGTGCCGCTTGTGCGGTGGTAAAGGTGATTGCCTGATTGCCACCGGTGTAGCCCAGGATCGGCGCGACGGCTGCAATCAATTCGGCCGATGGATTGATCAGGGGTTGTGCGTAGAACACTTCCAGCCATGCGCCTTGACGGTTTTGGGTGCCGACGCCGAAGGCTGCGCTGAACAGGGTAGTAGACATGCAATTACCTCTTACAAAAATAAATGGGCGGTCGCTTACAGAAGGGCCGCCGCATAAAGATCTGGCTTGAAGCCAATCAGGGTTTTGTCACCGAGATCGAGCACCGGGCGCTTGATCATCGAGGGTTGGGCGAGCATCAGTTCAATGGCTTTGGCTTGGTCGAGATCGGCTTTGCGTTCGTCGTCGAGCTTGCGAAAGGTTGTACCAGCGCGGTTGAGCACCACTTGCCAGCCGTGCTCGTTGCACCATTGGGTCAGGTGCTCACGGTCAATGCCGCTGCTTTTGTAGTCATGAAAGTCGTAGCGCACTGCATGTTCATCGAGCCAGGTGCGAGCCTTTTTCATGGTATCGCAGGCCTTGATGCCGAAAAGGTGCAACGTCTTGTTCGAATCGGTCACGGAAATTGCCCCTCCTTTGGAGATGCTGTAAATGAGCAGTCGCGGATTATGCCATGCGCAGCGACCTTGGGCGCGTATGGCAGCAAGCTTGGCAGAGACTTGTGACATGTCGTCGCACTGCTACTTTTGTTCAGGCTCGGCTTTTACGGTTAACGGCTACTATGGAGCGCAATGGGAAATTGTTGCCATTTATTTAGTTTAAAACTGATCGTTCGGGAATTCTGCTGATATGCAAACCGCCTATACCGTCCTCATCCTGCTGATGCTGGTAGGGGTCTCGCGCCTGTTGGGGCGTTTGATTCCCTTGCCTTTGCCGCTGGTGCAGATTGCAGCCGGTGCCGTGCTGGCCTGGCCGACGCTGGGCCTGCATGTGACCTTGAACCCCGAGTTGTTCCTGTTTCTGTTCTTGCCGCCATTGTTGTTCTCGGACGGCTGGCGTATGCCCAAGCGTGAGTTCTGGCGTCTGCGTGGGCCGATTCTGACCCTGGCTGTCGGCCTTGTGCTGTTTACGGTGGTGGGCGCGGGCTACTTTATTCACTGGTTGTTGCCTGCCATTCCCTTGCCAGTGGCATTCGCCCTGGCGGCGGTGTTGTCCCCCACCGATGCGGTGGCAGTATCGGCCATTGCGCAAAACCGTTTGCCGGCGCCCTTGATGCATATGCTGCAGGGCGAGGCGTTAATGAATGATGCCACCGGCCTGGTGACTTTCAAATTCGCTTTGGCAGCTGCCATTACCGGGGTGTTTTCCCTGACCAATGCCAGCATGGCCTTTGTCCTGGTGGCTTGCGGCGGGCTGGCCACCGGTGTGGCCTTGAGCTGGCTGGTCGGGCGCTTGCGTTCGTGGATGATCGCGCGGGGCTGGGACGACCCGGCCACCCATGTGGTGTTTATGTTGCTGCTGCCGTTTGCAGCCTATGTGCTTGCCGAGCGCTTGGGCGTATCGGGGATTCTGTCGGCGGTGGCAGCGGGGATGATGCAGAGCTGGCTGGACCTGTTGCCGCGTCAGACCAGTACCCGTTTGCTCAATCGCAGTGTCTGGTCACTGCTGGAATTTGCCTTTAACGGCCTGATCTTCTTGCTGCTGGGCCTGCAACTGCCGGACATCATCAAGGCGGTGGTCAGCCAGGAAACCACGATCTGGCCGAGCTTGCTGTACCGCTGCCTGGAAGTGGTGGCGATCTTTCTGGTGTTGCTGGCATTGCGCTTTATCTGGGTACAGAGTATCTGGCGCTTGTCCGGCCTGTTGCGCCGCTGGCGCGGCAAGGGTGAGCTGACGCTGGTGCCGACCGCGCGTTCATGCTGGTTGCTGACCTTGGGCGGGGTGCGCGGCGCTGTGACGCTGGCGGGTGTGATGTCGGTGCCGCTGCTGATCAGCGAAGGCCTGGATTTCCCCAGGCGTGAACAGCTTATTTTTATTGCCGCAGGGGTGATTTTGCTGTCTTTGGTGGTGGCCTGTATTGCTTTGCCCATTTTGCTGCGCGGCATTCCCAAAAGCCCGGATGACGCCTTGCGCAAAGAGGTTCGTGAGGCCTGGCGGCGCACGGCCGAGGCGGCGATTCATGCGCTGGAAGCTGAAGAGGTGGTTGCCCCTGATACGCCGCTGGATGCCGCACAAGCCGCATTGGCGGCCGAGTTGAAGGCCAGCATCATGTCCGAGTACCGGCATCAGCTGGAGACCTTCAATGATTCGGCGGAAGCGCAGGCGCAGGCTTCGAAGATGGAGTTGCTGGAAAGCCGCTTGCGTCTCAAGGCCTTGCGGGCACAGCGACTGGAGCTGTACAGCTTGCGTCGGCATCACGAAATCGGCGACGACGCGCTGGGTGAGATTCTCAAGGATCTGGACTTGAGCGAAGCGAATCTGGGGGCGGTGAAGTAAGGCGTTGGCTCCCATCACGTGCGCGACACAAAACTTGTGGGAGCGGGCTCGCTCGCGATGCATGCGACTCGGTATATAGGATGTACCGAGTCGATTCGATCGCGAGCAAGCCCGCTCCCACAGGTGTGTGGGGGGTTAGCGGCGACGCTGGATAAAATCGCGGATCCGCCCGGCGGCCTCTACGCACTCTGCCAGTGGCGCAACCAGTGCCATGCGCACTCGGCCCGCACCCGGGTTGAAACCATCCACTTCGCGCGACAGGTATGAGCCCGGCACCACGGTTACGTGCTCTTCAGCGAACAGGTCGCGGCAGAATTCGGCATCGTCGCCTTCAACCTTTGGCCACAGGTAAAAACCGCCATCCGGGCGCTGTACGTCCAGTACCGGAGCGAGAATCTCCAGCACCGCATCAAACTTCTCGCGATACAGGTCACGGTTGGTGCGCACGTGGGCTTCGTCGTTCCAGGCGGCAATGCTGGCCAGCTGGGTTTGCACCGGCATGGCGCAACCGTGGTAGGTGCGATACAGCAAAAATGCCTTGAGAATCTCGGCATCGCCCGCCACGAAACCCGAACGCAGGCCCGGCAGGTTCGAGCGCTTGGACAGGCTGTGGAACACCACGCAACGCTTGAAATCTTCGCGGCCCAATGCCACGCAAGCGCTAAGCAGGCCGACCGGCGGCGTTTGCTCGTCGAAGTACAACTCGCTGTAGCACTCGTCTGCGGCAATCACGAAGTCGTATTCATCCGCCAGGGCGATGAGCTTTTTCAGGGTATCAAGCGGGATCAGTGCGCCGGTCGGGTTGCCCGGTGAACACAGGAACAGGATCTGGCAGCGCTTCCAGATATCGGGCGTAACCGCGTCGAAATCCGGGTTGAAACCATGTTCGGCCAGGCACGGCAGGTAATGCGGCTGGGCCCCGGCCAAAAAGGCTGCACCCTCGTAGATCTGGTAGAACGGGTTCGGGCTGACTACAAGGGCGTCTTCGCCACGGTTAACCACGGTCTGGGTGAAGGCAAACAACGCTTCACGGGTACCGTTGACCGGCAGAATATTGCGCGCCGGATCCAACCAGCCTTTTGCCACGTTGAAGCGGCGCTCGGCCCAGCCGGCGATGGCTTCCCGCAGCGCCGGGATGCCCAGAGTGGTCGGGTACACGGCCATCTGGTCGAGGTTGTCGGCCAGAGCCTTGGCCACGAAGTCCGGCGAGCGGTGTTTCGGTTCGCCAATCGACAGCGCAATCGGGCGCTTGTCGGCATTGGGCTGGACGCTGCCAAGCAGGGCGCGCAGTTTTTCGAACGGGTAGGGCTGCAGCTGGTTCAAAGCGTTGTTCATGGGGTACGGGTCTCACTCGGCGGCGCTTAGATGCTCAGGCGCCACGGTTCTGGGGTTGAGTCCTGGTTGACCGTCAATTGCTCGACGATGGCTTCCTGCAAACGAATGCACAACTGCGGGTCGGACAGCGGCTGGTTGTTGGCATCGGTAATGAAAAAGACGTCTTCGACGCGCTCGCCCAGGGTGGCGATCTTGGCGTTTTGCAACGACAGGTCGAACTCCAGGAAGATCATCCCGATCCGCGCCAGCAGGCCCGGGCGGTCGGGGGCGCTGAGTTCCAGTACGGTGACCGGGCGCTGGGCGTCGTTGTGAATGGTGACCTGGGGCGCAAAGGCAAAATGCTTGAGCTGGCGCGGCACCCGGCGCTGGATGATGGTCGGGTAGTCGTCCGGGTTGCGCAGGGCTTCGGTCAGGCCCTTGCGGATCTTTTCAATACGCGCCGGGTTGTTGCCGATCGAGCCGCCGTCATTGTCGAGCACGATATAGGTGTCGAGGGTGAACTGGCTGCTGGAGGTGATGATGCGTGCGTCATGGATGTTCAGATTGAGCTGGTCCATGGCAGCCACGGTCACGGCGAAGAAGTCGTGCTGGTCGGGTGCGTAGATGAAGATCTGCGTACCGCCTTCGAATTCGCGCTGGGTGGTTTCCTTGATCAGCACCAGCGGCCCGCCGTCGGCAGGTTGCTGCAAGATGGCTTCGGTATGCAGGGCCACGTCAGCCGAGGTGTGGCGCAGGAAGTAGTCATCGCCCAGTTGCGACCAGAGCTGCTCCACGTCGTCCTGATCGTTGCCATTGCGCACCAGGGTGTCCAGCGCCGCGCTTTGGGTCTGGCGGATCTGTTCTTCGCGGTCTACCGGGTTTTCCAGGCCGCGACGCAGGGCGCGCTTGGTTTCGGTATAGAGCTGGCGCAACAGGCTGGCGCGCCAGGAGTTCCACAGCGTCGGGTTGGTGGCGTTGATGTCGGCAACGGTCAGCACATAGAGGTAGTCGAGGTGGGTTTCGTCCATCACGCTCTGGGCAAAGTCATGGATCACCTGTGGATCGGACAGGTCCTTGCGCTGGGCAGTGGTGGACATCACCAGGTGGTTTTGCACCAGCCAGACGATCAGGCGCGTGTCCCACTGTGGCAACTGGTGACGGATGCAGAAAGCTTCGGCGTCTACGGCGCCGATTTCGGAGTGATCACCATGGCGGCCCTTGCCGATGTCGTGGTACAGCCCGGCCAGATAAATCAGCTCGGGCTTGGGCAGCTTGGCCATCAGTTTGCTGGCCAGCGGGAATTTCTCTGACACCTGCGTGTACTGCAATTTGCGCAGGTGCTTGATCAGATTCAGGGTGTGGGCATCGACCGTATAGATATGGAACAGGTCGTGCTGCATCTGCCCGACAATAAAGCCGAATTCGGGCAGGTAGCGCCCGAGAATGCCGTAGCGGTTCATGCGGCGCAGGTTGCGGTGAATGCCGATCTTGCACTTGAACAGCTCGATAAACAGGCTGGTATTGCGGATGTCTTTACGGAACTCGTCGTCAATCAAGTAACGATGTTCACGCAGCAAGCGAATGGTATCGGCGCGCACGCCCTTGATTTCTGGGTGCTGGGCCATCAGCAGGAAAATTTCCAGCATGGCGAACGGCGTTCTCTTGAAGACATTGTTGCTGGTGGCTTCGATATACCCATCGTGCAACTGGAAGCGCGAGTTCAAGGGCGTTGGCGGCGCTTCGTCTTCGGGGGCGAGGATAATCTCCTCGAAGTGCTGGATGATCAGGTCGCTGAGCTGGGCAATGCTCATGACCACCCGGTAGTACTGCTGCATAAAGTTTTCGATGGTCTGCTTGGCGTCTTCGCCGGCAAAACCGAGCAACTCGCCGATACTGCGCTGGTGGTCGAACAGCAGGCGGTCTTCGGCGCGCCCGGCGAGCATATGCAGGGCGTAGCGCACCTTCCACAGGAACTCCTGGGAAGAGGCGAGCAGGGCGTGCTCGCTTTCTACCAGAAAGCCTTCGCCCGCCAGGGCGCGCAGATTCAGAGTTCCGTACTGGCGGCGGGCAACCCACAAAATGGTCTGGATATCGCGCAGGCCGCCGGGCGAGCCTTTGACGTTGGGTTCCAGGTTGTATTCGGTGTCGTTGTACTTGTGGTGGCGGGCCTTTTGTTCGGCGCGCTTGGCCAGGAAAAAATCCTTGCTGGGCCACATATGGGCGGTGCTGGTGACATCCAGCATGCGCTGGCGCAAATGCTCGGGGCCAGCCACGGTGCGGCTTTCCATCAGATTGGTGATGATGGTCAGGTCGGCCCGGGCTTGTTCGGCGCATTCATCCACCGAGCGCACGCTCTGACCTACTTCCAGGCCAATGTCCCAGAGCAGGGTCAGGAAGCGCTCGATGGAGTCGCGGAAAATTTCGTGATCGGCGTTGTCCAGCAGGATCAGCAGATCAATATCGGAGTAGGGGTGCAGTTCGCCACGGCCATAGCCACCGACGGCGACCAGGGCGATATCGGCCTGGTCGCTCCAGCTGAACTGATCCCACGCCTGTTGCAGGATGTTATCGACGAACCATGCACGATCTTCGATCAGGCGGCGTATATCGCGCCCTTTTTTGAAGCGGTCGTCGAGCACCTCGTGTGCCTGGCGGATCGCCTTTTTGAAAGCGGCAATGGGGCTTGCCTTCAATGCCAGTTCGGCCTGGAACTGGCCGCGGTCAAAAAGTTCTGGATCCACCTGCGGCATCGATTGGCATTCCTGTCTTGGGATAACTGTTTAAACGGTCAAAACACGCAAGTATCAGGCCGAAACACGCGGGATGGTGTCATCACTGCGCAGGGTGAAGATCTCATAGCCGGTGTCGGTTACCAGCAGGGTGTGTTCCCACTGTGCGGACAGCTTGCGGTCCTTGGTGATGGCGGTCCAGCCGTCGCCCAGCACCTTGGTGTCAGCCTTGCCCTGGTTGATCATCGGTTCGATGGTGAAGGTCATGCCGGCCTTGAGCTCCATGCCGGTGCCAGCGCGGCCGTAGTGCAGGATCTGCGGCTCTTCGTGGAACACCTTGCCGATGCCGTGGCCGCAGAATTCGCGTACTACCGAGAAGCCGTTCTTTTCAGCGTGCTTCTGGATCACTTCACCGATATCGCCCAGGCGGCAGCCTGGCTTGACGATTTCGATGGCCTTGTACATGCATTCCTGGGTCACTTGCGACAGGCGCTCGGCCCATACCGGTACCTTGCCGACGTGAAACATGCGGCTGGTGTCGCCGTGGTAGCCGTCTTTGATCACGGTTACGTCGATGTTCAGGGTATCGCCGTCTTTCAGTACCTTGTCGCCCGGGATGCCGTGGCACACCACGTGGTTGATCGAGGTGCAGATCGACTTGGGGAAGCCTTTATAGTTGAGCGGAGCAGGGATGGCGTTTTGCACATTGACGATATAGTCATGGCAGATGCGGTCCAGCTCTTCGGTGGTCACGCCGGGCTTGACGTACTCGGCGATCATTTCCAGGACTTCGGCGGCCAGTTTGCCGGCGACACGCATTTTTGCGATGTCCTCGGGGGTTTTGAGGGTGACGGTCATTCGGGCTCTCTTCGCGCGTTGGCGCTCATCATCAGGATTGCGGATGTGCTGTTGATAGCTGCACACCGTCATAAAAATGCGATTCTAACAGACGGTCGGCGTTAGTCGTGGGCCAAGCGCCATCGCTTCTATTAATAAGAGTGGGGGATTCTGGTGCTATTCCAAGGGTGGGGCGCAAAAAGGTGGGGGCTACTGATTAGTTAAGCGGGGGGCGCTCAATCCCTGTGGGTGCGGGCTTGCTCGCGATGCAGGCGACGCGGTGCAGGCGCTTTGCAAATAACCTGGCCCACCGGGTACATATCCGGCATTTTCTTATAACTGGAATATTGGTTTCGCTCTTGCAGCCAGCCCCTTTTGGAAGGACCCAAAAGATCCTCGCCCCATCGTACGGCCTTCCGGGAGGGCGGGCAGATCAACAACACTGACCGCCGAGGCGGCCGACCTGTTTGGCGCATGTGTACTGCATAATCTCCAGTAGCAGCTGCCGAGGAACGAAGGCTGCGTTCGAGCGCGAAGCGGTCGTAAAACCTGAGTCCGGGATTTACCCGATGTGCCGCAGCGTGCGGTTTTACGACTGCTACGCAGCCGAACGCAGCCTTCGTTCCTCGGCAGCTGCTACAAGGCCGTGGCTGGCATTTGGCCTTTAATATCAGGCATTTCGTACGACGTTTCGCTTTCATTCCCGTGAAACATCCTAGAAAATTCCGTTCGCTTGCGCCGCTTAAAATCGGGGAATAGTCTCGGCCCATCGCTGCAAAATCAGCGGTCGGGTTTAGTCGCCCGGATTATGAGCAAGGCGCAAGGCGCCACCTTTGTGAGGCGCTTTTTTTCGGCCGCACTTTTTGGTGGCCGTGCGCAGGGCGTCCTTGTGGCGCGCCGGTTTCCTAGCTCACCGGTCGACTAACCTGCGTACGGCTGCCACCTATTCGTTTGGTCGCGACAGGGTGGTAGCTCCATAAACGAGCTGGAGTTGTGCCATGAAAAAGATCACCCCCGACCCACCTGTTTTACCCCTCGATGCTGCTGACGGTAACGACCCGTTGCTGGACCGTGCCGCCACCGACCGTGCGCTCAATTACTACCTGCAAGGCCATAAGCCTTTTCGCCCTTTGGGCACGGCCATGTTTGCCATCCCGGACAGCGTCAATTCAGAAGCGGCCCTGGTCCAGGCGTCAGACTTGTTGCGCTGTGCGGGTGCCTGTGCGAATGAGGCGGGGAATGGCCTGAGCGGGCCCGCGCGTCATTTAGCTGTCAATAACTGATCCACCGGATATGTACTCGAAATACCAGTTAAAAACACCGAGTACATATCCATTCTATGGGGCACGGCTTTCTACGGGTTTCGCCCTCACTCCGGCACTGTTATGGGGTTCGTCCTCCTGTGGCAGGCGTCAGCGGTGTTTGGAATATTTCGGTGGCAGCAGTAAGATTGTTGAGCAAGAAGGCAAGAAGCAAGCAAGACGTAAACCCTTGCCAAATAAAGGCTAAGCAATTAAGTCTGAATTCGCGCTTCGTTTTTTACGCGTCTTGTGGTATAAAATGCGCCGCTTTGCGGGTATAGCCCGCAGAGCACAAACCCACACACGTGTCGACACGATGACCTGGGTGCCTTCAGCTTTGAAGCTGCTGGTTGGTCGTTGGGATACGTGGAGGCCTAACCCGACTTATTAAGGAACTATCATGTCCCAAGTCAACATGCGCGATATGCTGAAGGCCGGTGTGCACTTCGGTCACCAAACCCGTTACTGGAACCCGAAGATGGGTAAATACATCTTTGGCGCGCGTAACAAGATCCACATCATCAACCTTGAAAAAACCCTGCCAATGTTCAACGAAGCTCTGACTTTCGTAGAGCGTCTGGCCCAGGGCAAAAACAAGATTCTGTTCGTCGGCACCAAGCGTTCCGCTGGCAAGATCGTTGCTGAAGAAGCAGCACGTTGCGGTTCGCCGTACGTGGATCACCGCTGGTTGGGCGGCATGCTCACCAACTTCAAAACCATTCGTGCTTCGATCAAGCGTCTGCGTGACCTTGAAATCCAGGCAGAAGACGGTACTTTCGCCAAGCTGACCAAGAAAGAGGCGCTGATGCGCACTCGCGATCTGCAGAAGTTGGATCGTAGCTTGGGTGGTATCAAGGACATGGGCGGTCTGCCAGACGCTCTGTTCGTTATCGACGTTGACCACGAGCGTATCGCGATCACCGAAGCTAACAAGTTGGGTATCCCGGTAATCGGCGTTGTCGATACCAACAGCAGCCCAGAAGGTGTTGACTACATCATCCCGGGTAACGATGACGCAATCCGCGCTATCCAGCTGTACATGGGTGCGATGGCTGATGCTGTGATCAAAGGCCGTAACCACGTTGCTGGCGGCACCGACGTTTTCGTCGAAGAAGCTCCAGCAGCAGCGGTAGTTGAAGGCTGAGTAATTAACGCCTAGCGTTTACTCAGTACGCAAAAAGGGGGCTTGGCCCCCTTTTTGCCACCTCGAAATCCATTTGTTGTAACCATGTCTGTCGTATCTGTATCAGATGGCGGCCTGCGCGGTGGTTTCGAGGTGCGCTTCACACGAATTGAACGCCCGTTCGGTCGGGTGGAATGGTTTAAAACCTATCCAAGAGGAATTTTGAAATGGCAGAGATTACTGCAGCGTTGGTTAAAGAACTGCGTGAGCGTACCGGCGAAGGCATGATGGATTGCAAGAAAGCCTTGACCAAGGCTGGCGGCGACATCGAAAAAGCCATTGATGACATGCGTGCTTCGGGCGCCATCAAGGCAGCCAAAAAAGCAGGCAACGTTGCTGCTGAAGGTGCTATCGCAGTTAAAGTTGCAGACGACAACAAGTCGGCCGTAATTCTTGAAGTCAACTCGCAAACCGACTTCCTGGCTCTGCAAGAAGACTTCAAAAACTTCGTTAACGACAGCGTTGAAAAAGCTTTCGCTGACAAGCTGACTGACGTTGCTCCGCTGATCGCCGCTCAAGAAGAAGCTCGTCTGATTCTGGTTGGTAAAGTAGGCGAGAACGTAAACATCCGTCGTCTGGCGCGCATCGAAGGCGACGTTGTTGACGCTTACCTGCACGGCAACAAGATCGGTGTTGTGGTAGCTCTGAAAGGCGGCAACGCTGAGCTGGCTCGTGACATCGCCATGCACGTAGCTGCAAGCAACCCTGAGTTCCTGCTGCCATCGCAAGTTTCCGCTGACGCTATCGAACGCGAAAAAACCGTGTTCATGAGCCTCAACGAAGACAAGATCAAAGGCAAGCCAGCCGAAATCGTTGAAAAAATGGTTGCCGGTCGTATCAGCAAGTTCCTGGCTGAAGCCAGCCTGGTTGAACAAGCTTTCGTCAAGAACCCGGAAATCAAAGTCGGCGAACTGGCCAAGAAAGCCGGCGCTGAAATCGTTTCCTTCACTTACTTCAAAGTAGGTGATGGCATCGAGAAGCCAGTTGACGACTTCGCTGCAGAAGTTGCTGCTCAAGTGGCTGCAAGCAAGCAATAAGACGGTTTTAAACTGTCGACCCGAAGAGGCTGCCCGCTCACGCGCGCAGCCTCTTTTCAAATGGGAGGGGATTTTTCCTTCTCAGCGGAACCGGTTTGCAAAATCGTGTTCCGATGGTGCTGCTGTGCAGTGCCACAGCTAGAACAAGCGCGGGTTGAAAAATGACCTCGCACGGATTATCTATAAAACGCGGCAGGAGAGATTCGCAATGGCTCAGCAGGGCAGTGGTTATCAAGCTCGCTATAAACGCATTCTACTCAAGCTAAGCGGCGAAGCCCTGATGGGCTCTGAAGAGTTCGGGATCGATCCCAAGGTGCTCGACCGCATGGCGCTGGAAGTCGGCCAGTTGGTCGGCATCGGCGTTCAGGTAGGGTTGGTGATTGGTGGTGGCAACCTGTTCCGTGGTGCCGCATTGAGCGCTGCAGGTATGGATCGTGTAACGGGCGACCATATGGGCATGCTGGCTACCGTGATGAACGCCCTGGCCATGCGCGATGCGCTGGAACGTGCGAATATCTCCGCCATCGTTATGTCGGCCATTTCCATGGTTGGTGTGACCGATCATTACGATCGTCGTAAGGCCATGCGTCACCTGAACGCCAAGGATGTGGTGATTTTCGCTGCAGGTACCGGTAATCCTTTCTTCACGACGGATTCGGCAGCTTGCTTGCGTGCCATTGAAATCGACGCTGATGTCGTGCTCAAGGCAACCAAGGTTGACGGCGTGTACACCGCAGATCCATTCAAAGACCCGCATGCCGAGAAGTTCGATCATCTGACTTACGATGAAGTGCTGGATCGCAAACTGGGTGTTATGGACCTGACGGCCATTTGTCTGTGCCGCGACCACAAAATGCCATTGCGTGTATTTAATATGAACAAGCCCGGCGCCCTGCTTAATATTGTCCACGGCGGCGCTGAAGGTACTCTGATCGAGGAAGGTCAACAATGATCAACGAAATCAAGAAAGACGCTCAAACGCGTATGCAGAAGTCGCTGGAGTCTCTGTCCCATGCATTTGGCCAGATCCGTACCGGCAAGGCTCACCCAAGCATTCTGGGCAGCGTGATGGTGCCTTACTATGGCTCGGATACTCCGATCAGCCAGGTAGCCAACATCACCGTTAAAGACTCCCGTACCCTGCAAGTTGTTGCGTTCGAACGCAACATGCTGGGCGCGGTAGACAAGGCTATCCAGAGCGCCGGTCTGAACCTCAACCCGACCAACCTGGGTGAGCTGCTGCTGATCTCCATGCCAGCCCTGACTGAAGAAACCCGCAAGGTTTTCGCCAAGCAGGCTCGTGATGCAGCTGAAGATGCCCGTATTGCCGTGCGCAATATCCGTCGCGACGCTTTGAGCCAGTTGAAAGACCTGGTCAAGGAAAAGGAAATCAGCGAAGACGAAGAGCGTCGTGCGGCTGATGATATCCAGAAGCTGACCGACAAGGCCGTGGCAGATATCGAAGTGGCCACCAAGCAGAAAGAAGCGGACCTGATGGCCGTATAAGGGTCAGGGCGTTTTATGGAAAAGACGAAGCAGGCTGACCCGTCATCTGTTCCGCGACATGTCGCGATCATCATGGACGGTAATAATCGCTGGGCGAAAAAGCGCTTTCTGCCAGGAGTTGCCGGGCATAAAGCGGGTGTGGATGCGGTTCGTGCGGTCATTGAAGTATGTGCCGAGGCTGGGGTCGAGGTACTGACCCTGTTCGCGTTTTCCAGTGAAAACTGGCAGCGGCCTGCCGCTGAAGTCAGTGCCTTGATGGACCTGTTTTTCAGGGCGCTGCGTCGTGAGGCCAAGCGCCTCAACGAAAACGAGATCAGCCTGCGGATCATTGGTGACCGCTCGCGCTTTCATCCCGATTTGCAAAAGGCGATGCGTGAAGCGGAAGCAATGACAGTGGGCGAAGGCCGCTTTGTCTTGCAGATTGCCGCCAACTACGGTGGCCAGTGGGATATTGCCCAGGCCGCGCAGCAGTTGGCACGTCAAGTCCAGGCAGGGCACTTGCAACCGGAGGACATCACTCCGGGCTTGCTGCAAACCTGTCTGGTCACTGGCGATCTGCCATTGCCCGATCTGTGTATCCGCACCGGAGGCGAGCACCGCATCAGCAATTTCCTGCTGTGGCAGCTGGCCTATTCCGAGTTGTACTTCTCCGACCTGTTCTGGCCGGACTTCAAACACGAGGCCATGCAGCACGCATTGGCTGATTTCGCTTCTCGCCAGCGTCGCTTCGGTAAAACGAGCGAGCAGGTTGAGGCTGGAGCCCGGATTTAATGCTTAAACAACGAATCATCACTGCACTCATCATGCTGCCGATTGCCTTGTGCGGCTTTTTCCTGCTCGAGGGCAGCGGCTTTGCGCTGTTTATTGGCCTGGTCGTTACCCTGGGTGCCTGGGAATGGGCGCGTCTTGCAGGCTTTGAAGCGCAAGCCGCGCGGGTGTTGTTTGCCGCAGTAGTGGCCGTGCTGCTGTTCGGTCTGCACATATTTCCTGATCTGGCGCCCTGGGTGCTGGGTGCGGCGATATTGTGGTGGGCGGCAGCGACCTTCCTGGTGCTGACCTTTCCGCAATCGGCCGTGCACTGGTCGAGCATTGCAACCAAGCTGGTGATTGGCCTGTTGATCCTGTTGCCGGCCTGGCAAGGTTTGGTCCTGATCAAGGCAATGCCGCTGGGCAACTGGCTGATCATGGCGGTGATGGTTCTGGTGTGGGGTGCCGATATCGGCGCCTATTTTTCAGGGCGCAAGTTCGGCAAGCGCAAACTCGCCCCCAAGGTCAGCCCGGGTAAAAGCTGGGAAGGTGTATTTGGCGGCTTGTTGCTCAGCCTGCTGATCACCTCGGTCGTGGGCGTGGTGCGGGACTGGAGCGCGTCGCAGATGTTTGTCGCGCTGCTGGGCGCTGCCGTGATCGTGCTGATTTCGGTGGTGGGTGACCTCACAGAAAGCATGTTCAAGCGTCAGGCCGGTGTTAAAGACAGCAGTAACCTGCTGCCGGGCCATGGCGGTGTACTGGATCGTATCGACAGCCTGACGGCGGCGATCCCGGTATTTGCTGTATTACTGTGGATGGCGGCTTCATGAGCCGTCCACAACAGATTACGGTTCTAGGGGCTACGGGTTCCATTGGCCTGAGCACCCTGGATGTTATTGCGCGTCACCCTGAGCGTTATCAGGTCTTTGCCCTGAGTGGCTACAGCCGTCTCGCCGAGCTGCTGGCCTTGTGCGTCAAGCACCGGCCGCAGGTTGCCGTGGTGCCGGATGAGCGTGCTGCCAGCCAGTTGCTGGCAGGCTTGCGTGCTGCCGGGCTCAACACCGAAGTATTGGTGGGTGAAGAAGGCTTGTGCCAGGTTTCGTCGGCTGCGCAAGTGGATGCAGTGATGGCGGCAATCGTCGGTGCTGCGGGCTTGCGTCCGACACTGGCGGCGGTCAACTCCGGCAAGAAGATCCTGCTGGCCAATAAAGAAGCGCTTGTGATGACCGGCGACCTGTTTATGCAGGCCGTGCGCCGCAGCGGTTCTGTATTGCTGCCCATCGACAGTGAACACAACGCAATTTTCCAGTGCTTGCCGCAGGACTTTGCTCGCGGGCTGGGCAATGTGGGCGTTCGTCGGATTTTACTGACGGCCTCTGGCGGGCCTTTCCGTGAAACGCCGCTGGCAGAGCTTGAGCACGTCACCCCGGATCAGGCTTGCGCTCATCCCAATTGGTCGATGGGGCGCAAGATTTCGGTAGATTCGGCCAGCATGATGAACAAAGGCCTGGAGCTGATCGAGGCCTGTTGGCTGTTCGATGCGCGGCCGGATCAGGTCGAGGTGGTGATCCACCCGCAAAGCGTGATTCATTCGCTGGTCGATTATGTGGATGGTTCGGTGTTGGCTCAGTTGGGCAACCCCGATATGCGTACGCCGATTGCCAATGCCCTGGCCTGGCCTGAGCGGATTGACTCGGGCGTTGCGCCGTTGGACCTGTTTGCTGTGGCGCGACTGGACTTTCAGCGCCCTGACGAGCAGCGTTTCCCTTGCTTGCGCCTGGCCCGTGAGGCAGCAATGGCAGGCAATAGCGCGCCGGCAATGCTCAATGCGGCAAACGAAGTGGCCGTGGCCGCCTTTTTGGACGGGCGAATCCGCTACCCGCAGATCGCGCGTATTATCGAAGACGTATTGAATAGCGAGCCAGTTGTGGCCGTCGATGAATTGGAAGCGGTATTTGCCGCAGATAGCAAAGCCCGGATGCTGGCTGAACAGTGGTTGAGTCGTAACGGCTGAAAGTGGTGTTAGCCGGAACCGGACAGAATCGCGGAGAAAGTAGATGAGTGCGCTCTATATGATTGTTGGCACCCTGGTGGCATTGGGGGTGCTGGTCACTTTTCATGAATTCGGTCACTTTTGGGTGGCGCGCCGTTGTGGCGTCAAGGTTCTGCGCTTCTCCGTGGGCTTCGGTACGCCTTTGCTGCGCTGGCATGATCGCCAGGGCACCGAGTTTGTCGTCGCCGCCATCCCGTTGGGCGGCTACGTGAAAATGCTCGACGAGCGCGAAGGCGATGTGCCCGTCGATCAGCTCGATCAATCGTTCAACCGCAAAACCGTAGGTCAGCGCATTGCCATTGTCGCGGCCGGGCCGATTGCCAACTTCATGTTGGCCATGGCGTTCTTCTGGGTGCTGGCAATGATGGGCAGCCAGCAGGTGCGGCCGGTCATCGGTGCGGTAGAGAGCGGTAGCCTGGCGGCGCAGGCCGGTCTGGTTGCCGGCCAGGAAATTGTATCAATTGATGGCGAGCCAACCACCGGCTGGTCCAACGTCAATCTGCAACTGGTGCGCCGTCTGGGTGAAAGCGGTTCCTTGCAGGTTGTGGTGCGTGAGCCGGGTACAACCGCCGAGGCGTCCCATCAGCTGGTTTTGAAGGAGTGGCTCAAGGGCGCTGATGAGCCTGATCCTATCAAGTCGTTGGGGATTCGTCCCTGGCGTCCCGAGTTGCCAGCCGTTCTGGCTGAGCTCGATCCAAAAGGCCCGGCCCAGGCTGCCGGGCTCAAGACCGGTGACAAGCTGCTGGCCATCAACGATCAGGCCGTCAAAGACTGGCAGCAGGTTGTGGACTGGGTTCGCGTGCATCCTGAGGCCCGTATTGTGTTGCATGTCGAGCGCGACGGGGTGCTGGTAGACATTCCGGTCACGCTGGCCGCTCGCGGCGAAGGCAAGGCGGCAACCGGTTATCTGGGGGCCGGGGTCAAAGGTGTCGACTGGCCACCAGCGATGATTCGTGAAGTCAGCTATGGCCCGCTCGCAGCAATCGGGGAGGGGGCAAAACGCACCTGGACCATGAGCATCCTGACCCTCGACTCGCTCAAGAAAATGTTGTTCGGCGAGCTCTCGGTAAAAAACTTGAGTGGACCGATAACCATTGCTAAAGTGGCGGGCGCTTCTGCCCAGTCGGGTGTTGCTGATTTCCTGAATTTCCTGGCTTATCTAAGTATCAGTCTCGGGGTTCTGAATTTGTTGCCCATACCAGTACTGGATGGGGGACATTTGTTGTTTTATCTGATCGAGTGGGTGCGTGGTCGCCCCTTGTCGGATCGGGTGCAGGGTTGGGGAATGCAGATCGGTATCAGCTTGGTGGTCGGGGTGATGTTACTTGCCTTGATCAACGATCTGGGCCGTCTGTAAACGCTTCGCTGAATTGCGAATCTGCCGCATTTTGCGGCAGTTTGTTTATTGCCAGTTGGAATAAGAAAGGACTTCATGAAACGTCTGCTGCTAACTGCGGTTCTCACCGTACTGATGATCGCCGAAGTTCACGCCGAGTCCTTCACCATCTCTGATATTCGTGTCAACGGCCTCCAGCGGGTTTCCGCCGGTAGCGTGTTTGGCGCGTTGCCTCTGAACGTAGGTGAGGTAGCGGATGACCGCCGTCTGGTGGACTCCACTCGTGCGTTGTTCAAAACCGGTTTCTTTCAGGATATCCAACTGGGTCGTGATGGCAATGTGCTTGTTATCACGGTTGTCGAGCGTCCTTCCGTCTCCAGTATCACCATTGACGGCAACAAGGCGATCTCCACTGACGACCTGATGAAAGGTCTGAAACAGTCGGGCCTGGCCGAAGGCGAGATTTTCCAGCGTGCCACCCTTGAAGGCGTGCGTAACGAGCTGCAACGCCAGTATGTTGCCCAGGGCCGCTACTCGGCGACGGTAGACACCGAAGTGGTGCCCGAGCCGCGTAACCGCGTTGCCTTGAAGGTCAATATCAACGAAGGCACGGTTGCCGCCATCCAGCACATCAACGTGGTGGGTAATACGGTTTTCCCTGAATCCGACCTGGTTGACCTGTTCGAACTGAAAACCACCAACTGGTTGTCGTTCTTCAAGAACGACGACAAGTACGCTCGTGAAAAACTGTCGGGTGACCTTGAGCGTCTGCGCTCTTACTACCTCGATCGCGGCTATATCAATATGGATATCGCTTCGACCCAGGTATCGATCACCCCTGACAAGAAAAGCGTCTACATCACGGTCAACGTGAATGAAGGCGAAAAATACAATGTCGGCGAAGTGAAACTGAGCGGTGACCTCAAGGTTCCGGAAGATCAGATCAAGTCGCTGCTGCTGGTTCAGCCTGGCCAGGTGTTCTCGCGCAAGCTGATGACCACCACCTCCGAGCTGATCACCCGTCGTCTGGGTAACGAGGGCTATACCTTCGCCAACGTCAACGGCGTACCTCAGCCAAACCCTGAAGACCACACCGTAGCCATCACCTTTGTGGTTGATCCGGGCAAGCGTGCTTACGTAAACCGCATCAACTACCGCGGCAACACCAAGTCGGCCGACGACGTGCTGCGTCGCGAAATGCGTCAGATGGAAGGTGGCTGGGCTTCGACTTACCTGATTGACCAGTCCAAGGTTCGCCTTGAGCGCCTGGGCTTCTTCAAGGAAGTAAACGTCGAGACCCCGGCCGTGCCAGGTACTGACGACCAGGTTGACGTTAACTACGCAGTAGAAGAGCAGGCATCGGGTTCCATCACCGCCAGCGTCGGTTTTGCCCAGAGCGCCGGTTTGATCCTGGGTGGCTCGATTACCCAGAACAACTTCCTGGGTACGGGTAACAAGGTCAGCCTTGGCCTGACCCGCAGCGAATACCAGAGCCGTTACAACTTCAGCTACGTTGACCCGTACTGGACAGCCGATGGCGTGAGCCTGGGCTACAACGCGTTCTATCGCACCACTGACTACAAAGAGCTGGACGTTGACGTAGCAAACTATTCGGTGGACAGCCTGGGTGCTGGTATCACCATGGGCTACCCGATCAGCGACACCTCGCGTCTGACCTATGGTCTGACCGTGCAGCAGGATGAAATCAGTACCGGCCAGTACACCGTTGACGAGATTTTCGACTTCGTACAGCGTGAAGGCGACAAGTACCTTAACTTCAAGGCCTCTGTAGGCTGGTCCGAATCGACCCTGAACAAGGGCGTATTGCCGACCCGTGGCAGCTCTCAGAGCCTGGTGCTCGAGTCGACCATTCCTGGCAGTGACCTGCAGTTCTACAAGCTTGATTACCGTGCCCAGTTGTTCCAGCCGTTGACCGACACCTACACCATGCGTCTGCACACAGAACTGGGTTATGGTGATGGTTATGGTTCGACCGAAGGCCTGCCTTTCTATGAGAACTACTACGCCGGTGGTTTCAACTCGGTACGTGGTTTCAAGGACAGCGCGCTGGGGCCTCGCAGTACTCCAAGTTCCGGTAAGAACGGTACTCTGGTTGACCCGGATCAGGATCCGCTGCCATTCGGTGGTAACGTATTGATCCAGGGTGGTGTGGAAGTGCTGTTCCCGATGCCGTTCGTCAAAGACCAGCGCTCCCTGCGGACCTCCGTGTTCTGGGATGTGGGTAACGTGTTCGACACCAACTGCAAGGGCGATACCAAAGATTGCGATATCAGCTTTAGCAACATGGCCAGCTCTGTTGGTGTTGGCGTGACCTGGGTGACTGCGCTTGGCCCGCTGAGCTTCAGCCTGGCCATGCCGATCAAGAAACCGGATGATGCCGACACTCAAGTGTTCCAATTCTCCCTCGGCCAGACTTTCTAAAGCCTGACTTCAGATACAGACAACGGATTTTTTAGGAGTGCATCGTGCGTAAGTTGACTCAATTGGTTCTCCTGGCTTCGGTTCTAGTGGCTGGCCCGGCTTTCGCCGACATGAAGATTGCCGTGCTGAACTATCAGATGGCATTGCTGGAATCGGACGCCGCCAAGCGTTACGCCGTGGATGCCGAGAAGAAATTTGGCCCGCAACTGACCAAGCTCAAAAGCCTGGAAAGCAGCGCCAAGGGTATTCAGGACCGTCTGGTAAAAGGCGGCGACAAAATGGCGCAAGGCGAGCGTGAGCGTCTGGAGCTTGAATTCAAGCAAAAGGCCCGTGACTTCCAGTTCCAGTCCAAGGAACTGAATGAAGCCAAAGCCGTTGCTGACCGTGAAATGCTGAAACAGCTGAAGCCGAAACTGGACAGCGCTGTTGAAGAAGTCATCAAAAAAGGCGCCTTTGACCTGGTGTTCGAGCGTGGTGCTGTGATTGATGTTAAACCTCAGTACGACATCACTCGCCAAGTTATCGAGCGCATGAATCAGCTGAAGTAATTATGACTGCGACTATAAAACTCGGCCAATTGGCCGAGTTCCTCGGAGCCACCTTGCGTGGCTGCGCAGAGAAAGAAATCACTGGGCTAGCCACTTTACAAGAGGCTGGCCCAGCTCAGTTGAGCTTTCTGGCCAACCCGCAGTACCGTAAATTCCTCGTCGATTGCCAGGCTGGAGCTGTATTGCTCAAGGCTGAAGATGCTGAGGAATATGCCGGTGATGCCCTGGTTGTGCCCGATCCTTACCTGGCCTACGCGCGTATTTCCCATCTGTTCGACCCCAAGCCCAAAGCAACTGCCGGCATTCATCCGTCGGCAGTCATTGCCGACGACGCGGTGGTTGACCCGGCGGCAAGCATTGGTGCTTTTGCCGTTATCGAAAGCGCTGCGCGCATCGCTGCCGGTGTAACGGTCGGCGCGCATTGCTTTATCGGCGCTCGCTGCGAAATCGGCGAAGGCGGCTGGCTGGCTCCACGCGTGACGCTGTATCACGACGTTCGTATCGGCAAGCGCGTGGTGATTCAGTCGGGCGCCGTGCTGGGCGGTGAGGGCTTTGGCTTTGCCAATGAAAAAGGTGTGTGGCAAAAAATCGCGCAGATCGGCGGTGTGACCATCGGTGATGATGTCGAGATCGGCGTCAATACTGCGATCGATCGTGGTGCCTTGGCCGATACGGTTCTTGGTAATGGCGTCAAGCTGGACAACCAGATCCAGATCGCGCACAACGTTCAGGTCGGTGACCATACGGCCATGGCCGCCTGTGTCGGAATCTCCGGCAGCACTAAAATCGGCAAGCACTGCATGCTGGCAGGCGGGGTCGGTTTGGTGGGCCACATTGAAATTTGTGACAATGTGTTCTTGACTGGCATGACGATGGTGACTCACTCGATTACCGAGCCTGGCGCCTACTCTTCCGGTACTGCGATGCAGCCCGCTGCAGAGTGGCGCAAAAGCGCGGCACGTATTCGGCAGCTGGACGATATAGCCCGGCGGTTGAAACAACTGGAAAAGCGCGTCGGTAAGTGACCCCTGACGGTAAAGCTTCTTCAAAAGGCTAATACAATTTCCATATCAAGCGTGTTGAACCACTGGTTTGCTTCCTTGATTTGCTAGAGGAGCGCGCCTTAGTCGCGCGCGCCCAATCTTTATTACAGGCTTCCCCACGAAATGATGGACATCAACGAGATTCGCGAATATCTGCCCCACCGTTACCCGTTCCTGCTGGTGGATCGAGTGGTGGACCTGGATGTCGAGAACAAGCGCATTCGTGCCTACAAGAATGTCAGCATCAATGAGCCTTTTTTCAATGGCCACTTCCCGGCGCATCCGATCATGCCCGGTGTGTTGATCATTGAAGCCATGGCCCAGGCTGCTGGCATCCTTGGTTTCAAGATGATGGACCTCAAGCCGGCTGACGGCACGCTCTACTACTTTGTCGGCTCGGACAAGCTACGCTTCCGTCAGCCAGTACTGCCAGGTGATCAGCTGATTCTTGAAGCCAAGTTCTTGAGCTGCAAGCGCTCCATCTGGAAGTTCGAGTGCCAGGCAACGGTAGACGGCAAGCCGGTATGCTCGGCTGAAATCATTTGTGCGGAACGCAAACTATGAGTTTGATTGACCCTCGCGCAATCATCGATCCGACGGCCATATTGGCCGACGACGTCGAGGTCGGCCCTTGGTCGATCGTCGGCGCAGGTGTGGAAATCGGCGAGGGGACAGTGATTGGGCCGCATGTGATTCTCAAGGGCCCAACCAAAATCGGTAAGCACAATCGCATCTACCAGTTTTCGTCGGTAGGCGAGGACACCCCTGATCTTAAGTACAAGGGCGAAGAAACTCGCCTGGTGATCGGTGACCACAACGTGATTCGTGAAGGGGTCACCATTCATCGTGGGACCATTCAGGACCGTTCCGAAACCACGCTGGGTGATCACAACCTGGTGATGGCCTATGCCCATATCGGCCATGACAGCGTTATCGGCAACCATTGCATCCTGGTCAACAACTCCGCGTTGGCTGGTCATGTGCATATGGGCGACTGGGCGATCCTCTCGGGTTTCACCCTGGTTCACCAGTTCTGCCATATCGGTGCCCACAGCTTTTCAGGCATGGGCACGGCCATCGGTAAGGACGTACCTGCGTTTGTTACCGTGTTCGGCAGCCCTGCTGAAGCTCGCAGCATGAACTTTGAAGGCATGCGCCGTCGCGGTTTCAGCGAAGATGCCATCCATGCGTTACGTCGTGCTTACAAAGTGGTCTACCGCCAGGGGCTGACCGTTGATCAGGCTCTTGCCGAGTTGGCCGAGCCTGCCGTGCAGTTCCCGGAAGTGGCCATGTTTGTAGAGTCCATCCGTTCTTCCACCCGCGGCATTACGCGCTAGTTATGGCCAGATTGCGTATCGCGCTGGTGGCGGGGGAGGCCTCGGGCGATATTTTGGGCTCGGGATTGATGCGGGCACTCAAGGCCCAGCATGCTGATATCGAATTTATCGGCGTTGGCGGTCCATTGATGGAAGCAGAGGGTATGAGCTCCTACTTCCCGATGGAGCGTCTGTCGGTGATGGGCCTGGTCGAAGTGCTGGGCCGTCTGCGTGAACTGCTCAAGCGCCGCAAGCTGCTGGTTCAGACCCTGATCGCTGAAAAACCTGATGTGTTTATCGGCATCGATGCTCCCGATTTCACCCTTAACATCGAACTGCAACTGCGCCGTGCCGGAATCAAGACCGTGCACTACGTCAGCCCGTCCGTATGGGCGTGGCGTCAGAAGCGTGTGCTGAAAATCCGCGAGGGCTGCGATTTGATGCTCACGCTGTTGCCCTTTGAAGCCAAATTCTACGAAGAACACGGCGTGCCCGTGCGTTTCGTCGGCCACACCCTGGCCGATACCATTCCTCTTGAAGCTGACAAGGCCGGTGCTCGCGCCGAGCTGGGGCTGCCTGACGGGCCGTTGGTCGCTTTGATGCCCGGCAGTCGCGGCGGTGAAGTGGGCAAACTCGGCGGGCTGTTTCTCGATGCTGCGCAAAAAATTCGTCAAGCCCGGCCTGATGTGCGTTTTGTCTTGCCTTGCGCCAATGCTGCCCGTCGTGAACAGATTGAGCAGTTGCTGGCAGGTCGTGACCTGCCATTGACCCTGTTGGACGGGCAATCGCATCTGGCGCTCGCGGCCTGTGATGCAGTGTTGATCGCATCCGGCACCGCCACCCTTGAGGCCTTGCTGTACAAGCGGCCGATGGTGGTGGCTTATCGCTTGGCGCGGCTGACGTTCTGGATTCTCAAGCGTCTGGTCAAAAGCCCTTACGTGTCACTGCCCAACTTACTGGCCCAGCGCATGCTGGTGCCCGAACTGTTGCAGGATGCCGCGACTCCTGAGGCCCTGGCCCAGACGCTGCTGCCATTGCTGGACGGTGGTGAAGAGCAGACCCGCGGCTTTGACGAGATCCATCGTACCTTGCGCCTCGACGCTTCCAATCAGGCCGCCAAAGCGGTACTGGACCTGATTGCACAATCCAAGTGAGTAAAGTAACCATGCAAATCGGATTGGACTTCAATCTGGTCGAAGACCTCGTGGCCGGTGTCGACGAAGTGGGCCGCGGCCCTTTGTGCGGCGCTGTGGTAACGGCCGCTGTGATTCTCGACCCTACTCGGCCTATCGCCGGGCTCAACGATTCGAAAAAACTCACCGAAGCCCGTCGCGAAAAGCTGTATGACGAAATTTGTGAAAAAGCCCTGAGCTGGTGTATTGCCCGGGCCGAAGTCGAAGAAATCGACGAGATGAATATTCTGCACGCCACCATGCTGGCCATGCAGCGCGCTGTTGAAGGGCTGAGCATCACCCCGAAACTGGCGATGATCGACGGCAATCGCTGCCCCAAGCTGGCCATGCCGGCTGAAGCGGTGGTCAAAGGCGATAGCAAGGTGCCGGCAATTGCCGCCGCATCGATTCTGGCCAAGGTCAGCCGTGACCGTGAAATGGCGGCATTTGAGCTGCAATACCCGGGCTATGGCATTGGCGGGCACAAGGGTTACCCGACCGCTGTGCATCTCGAAGCCCTTGAGCGTCTGGGGCCTACGCCGATTCATCGGCGTTCGTTTGGTCCGGTGCGTCGTGCTTACGAGGCCCTTGAAGGCCTTTAGCCATAAGGCTGATGTTTTTGCCAAGGCCCGGTACAATCCGGGCCTTGTTGTTTCTCAAAGCTTATAGACAGGATCACCATGCCGGCTTCATTCGTTCATCTGCGCCTGCACACTGAATACTCCCTGGTCGATGGCCTGGTGCGGATCAAACCGCTGATCAAAACCCTGGCCGGGATGAATATGCCCGCCGTAGCGGTGACCGATCAGAACAACATGTGTTCGCTGGTCAAATTCTACAAAGCGGCCATGGGCGGCGGGATCAAGCCGATCAGTGGCGCGGACCTGTGGCTGTCGAACAAGGACCCGGAAAACCCCCTCAGCCGTATCAGCCTGTTGGCGATGAACCCATTGGGTTATCGCAACCTGACCGAGTTGATCTCCCGTGGTTACATTGATGGCCAGCGTAATGGCCAGGTAATTATTGAGCGCGAGTGGGTGGCCGAGGCTGCCGATGGTCTGATCATGCTGTCGGCTGCGAAAGAGGGCGAGATCGGTGTCGCGCTGATCAGTGGCAACACTGAAGAAGCCGAGACCCTGGCCCGTGAATGGATGTCGGTGTTCCCTGACCGTTTCTATATTGAAGTGCAGCGCACCAAGCGCCCCAATGACGAAGAGCACCTGCATGCTGCAGTGGCATTGGCCGACAAGATCGGCGCGCCGCTGGTGGCAACCAACGATGTGCGCTTTATCAAGCAGCAGGATTTCGAGGCCCACGAAACCCGCGTCTGCATTGGTGAAGGACGGGCGCTGGATGACCCGCGCCGCTCCAAGAATTACAGCGACCAGCAGTATCTGAAAAGCGCCGAGGAAATGGCCGAGCTGTTCAGCGATCTGCCGGAGGCGTTGGCCAACACGGTTGAAATCGCCAAGCGCTGCAATATTGAAGTGAAGCTGGGCACTCACTTTTTGCCCAACTTCCCGATCCCCGATGGTATGACCATCGATGAGTATTTCCGCAAGGTGTCCTTTGATGGCCTGGAAGATCGCCTGAGCGTTCTGCTGCCCAGGGATACCACCGAGGATTACGACGCCAAGCGCCAGGTGTATGTCGATCGGCTGAATTTCGAGCTGGATATCATTATCCAGATGGGCTTCCCCGGTTACTTCCTGATCGTGATGGACTTTATCCAGTGGGCCAAGAGCAACGGCGTGCCGGTAGGCCCAGGCCGGGGGTCGGGTGCCGGGTCGCTGGTGGCCTATGTGCAAAAGATCACCGACCTCGACCCGCTGGAATACGACCTCCTGTTCGAACGCTTCCTTAACCCGGAACGGGTATCGATGCCCGACTTCGACGTCGACTTCTGCATGGACGGTCGTGACCGGGTGATCGAGTATGTGGCCGAAAAATACGGTCGCAACGCGGTAAGCCAGATCATCACCTTCGGCTCGATGGCCGCCAAGGCGGTAATCCGTGACGTGGCGCGGGTGCAGGGCAAGTCCTACGGTCTGGCGGATCGTCTGTCGAAGATGATTCCGTTTGAAGTCGGCATGACCCTGGAAAAAGCCTATGAGCAGGAAGAGATCCTGCGCGACTTTATCAAGGTCGATGAAGAGGCTGCCGAAATCTGGGAAATGGCCCGCAAGCTTGAAGGTGTTGTACGTAACGTCGGTAAGCACGCCGGTGGTGTGGTTATCGCACCGACCAAACTGACCGACTTCTCGCCGATTTACTGCGATGAAGAGGGCGGTGGTCTGGTCACCCAGTTCGACAAGGACGACGTTGAGTCTGCCGGCCTGGTGAAGTTCGACTTCCTCGGTCTGCGCACCCTGACGGTTATCGACTGGGCGTTGAAAACCATCAACCGCGACCGCGCCAAGGTCGACGAGCCGCCGCTGGATATCGCCTTTATCCCGCTCGACGATAAACCGACCTACCAGCTGCTGCAAAAAGCCGAAACCACCGCGGTGTTCCAGCTTGAGTCGCGGGGCATGAAGGAGCTGATCAAAAAGCTCAAGCCCGACTGCCTGGAAGACTTGATCGCACTGGTGGCCCTGTTCCGTCCCGGCCCGTTGCAGTCAGGCATGGTTGATGACTTTATCAACCGTAAGCACGGTCGCGCTGAACTGGCGTACCCGCACTCCGATTACCAGTACGAAGGCCTCAAGCCAGTATTGGCACCGACCTACGGCATCATCCTGTATCAGGAGCAGGTGATGCAGATTGCCCAGGTCATGGCCGGTTACACCCTCGGTGGCGCTGACATGCTGCGTCGGGCCATGGGCAAGAAAAAGCCCGAGGAGATGGCCAAGCAGCGCGGCGGCTTTATTGAAGGTTGTGCCAACAACAATATTGATGGCGACCTGGCCGGTAACATTTTCGACCTGGTAGAGAAATTTGCCGGTTACGGCTTTAACAAATCCCACTCCGCGGCCTACGGCCTGGTGTCGTACCAGACTGCCTGGCTGAAAACCCACTACCCGGCGCCGTTTATGGCTGCGGTACTGTCGGCGGATATGCACAACACCGACAAGGTGGTGATCCTGATCGAAGAGATCCGCAGCATGAAGCTGCGCCTCGACGCGCCGGATGTGAATGCCTCCGAGTTCAAGTTCACGGTGAACGATGAAGGCCGGATCATCTATGGTCTGGGGGCGATCAAGGGGGTGGGCGAGGGGCCGGTCGAGGCCATCACCGAGGCGCGTCAGGACGGTCCTTTTACCGATCTGTTCGACTTCTGTGCCCGGGTTGACCTCAAGCGCATCAACAAACGTACCCTTGATGGCCTGATCCGCAGTGGTGCGCTGGACCGTCTTGGGCCGTTCTTTCATGACGAACCCAAAGCCTGGCAGGCCAGCATCGACCAGAACCGTGCGGTGCTGCTGGCGGCACTGGAAGAAGCGATCAAGGCCGCCGAGCAAACCGCACGCACCCATGACAGTGGTCACGCCGACCTGTTTGGCGGGCTGTTTGTTGAAGCGGATGCGGATGTTTATGCCAATCACCGCAAGGCTAAGGAACTGACGCTCAAAGAGCGCCTTAAAGGCGAGAAGGACACTCTGGGGCTGTACCTGACCGGTCATCCGATTGACGAGTACGAGGGCGAAATTCGCCGCTTTGCCCGTCAGCGTATTATTGATCTCAAGCCTGCGCGTGATACTCAGACCGTTGCCGGGATGATCATCGCGTTGCGGGTGATGAAGAACAAAAAAGGCGACAAGATGGGCTTTATCACCCTCGATGACCGTTCGGCGCGCATTGAAGCCTCGCTGTTTGCCGAGGCCTTCCATTCGGCGCAGTCGCTGTTGCAGACTGATGCGATGGTGGTGGTCGAAGGCGAAGTCAGCAATGACGACTTCTCCGGCGGTTTGCGCCTGCGGGTCAAGCGGGTGATGAGCATGGAAGATGCACGCACCAGCCTGGCCGAGAGCTTGCGTTTGAAAGTCGATCAGGCTGCACTCAAGGGTGACCAACTGCGCAATTTGGGCGAACTGCTCAAGAAACATCGCGGTGCCTGCCCGATAACCATGGAGTACACCGGCGCAGATGCCAAGGCCATGCTGCAGTTTGGCGAGACCTGGCGGATCGACCCGGCGGACAGCTTGATTCAAGCCCTGCGTGACCAGTTTGGGCGAGACAACGTCTTCCTCCAATACCGTTGACGGTCAGGGGCATTCGTTGTGCCCTGACCTCGACCTGAATTTTTAATCTCGACCTGAGAGCGCCTGTCCCTTAAGGTAGGCGCGATACAGATCAACCGGCTGCCCCAGTTCGGTTCGAGACACCAGCAAATGCTGGGTTTCCAACCTTCTGGCATGCTTTGCCGCCGACCCAAGACGGATGCTTATGAACCCGAATTTTCTTGATTTCGAACAGCCGATTGCTGACCTGCAAGCCAAAATCGAAGAGTTGCGCTTGGTTGGTAATGACAATTCGCTGAATATCAGCGATGAAATCTCTCGTCTGCAAGACAAAAGCAAAACGCTGACTGAAGATATTTTCGGCAAGCTGACCAGCTGGCAGATTGCCCGTTTGGCCCGTCACCCGCGTCGTCCTTACACCCTGGACTACATCGAACACATCTTTACCGAGTTCGATGAGCTGCACGGCGACCGTCATTTCTCGGATGATGCTGCCATTGTCGGTGGCATTGCCCGTCTGGACGATCAGCCAGTGATGGTGATTGGTCACCAGAAAGGCCGTGAAGTGCGTGAAAAGGTGCGTCGCAACTTCGGTATGCCGCGCCCTGAAGGCTACCGCAAGGCCTGCCGCCTGATGGAAATGGCCGAGCGCTTCAAGATGCCGATCCTGACCTTTATCGACACGCCGGGCGCATACCCGGGCATCGACGCCGAAGAGCGCAACCAGAGCGAAGCCATTGCCTGGAACCTGCGTGTCATGTCGCGCCTGAAAACCCCGATCATTGCCACCGTTATCGGCGAAGGCGGTTCGGGCGGTGCATTGGCCATTGGCGTTTGCGACCAGTTGAACATGCTGCAGTACTCGACCTACGCGGTGATTTCGCCGGAAGGTTGTGCCTCGATCCTGTGGAAGACCGCCGAAAAGGCGCCGGATGCAGCCGAGGCGATGGGTATTACTGCTGAGCGCCTCAAGGGCCTGGGCATTGTCGACAAGGTGATTGGCGAGCCATTGGGCGGCGCACACCGTGACCCGGCGGCGGCCTCTGCCAGCATTCGTGCCGATCTGATCTCCCAGCTGGACATGCTGAACAAGCTGGACCACGAAACCTTGCTCAAGCGTCGATATGATCGTTTGATGAGCTACGGTCTCTGATTCAGATTCAGGTTTAACGACGTCTCAGTGTGGGAGCGGGCTTGCTCGCGATGGTATCTATGCGGTTTGGCTGAAAGACCGTGTTGTCTGCATCGCGAGCAAGCCCGCTCCCACAGGATTGCATAATGTCCAGTCTGTCGAATCTGCTTCTGCATGCCCTCAGTCCCTGGCGCAACGCCAAGGCTTGGCACGTCGCGCTTTCCGGCGGCCTGGACTCGACCGTCCTGCTCCACCTTCTCGCTCAATTGCGCCAAATCCATGCCATACCGCCAATATCCGCTGTCCATGTCCATCATGGTCTCCAGGCGGCGGCTGATGCGTGGCCGGCTCATTGCCAGGCGCTGTGTGACGGGCTGAGCGTGCCGCTGCAGGTGGTTCGCGTGCAAGTGCAGGTCAGGGCCAGTCTCGAGCGTGCAGCGCGTGATGCGCGCTATCAGGTGTTTGTAGCAGCTACCGGTGCTGAGGAAGTGCTGCTCACCGGGCAGCATCGCGACGATCAGGCCGAAACCCTGCTGTTTCGCCTGTTGCGCGGTGCCGGGGTCAGCGGGTTGGCGGCCATGCCCCGGCAGCGACGCCTGGGGGCAGGGCACTTGTGCCGGCCCTTGCTGGATGTGCCCCGCATCGAACTGGAAGCTTATGCCCATGAGCATGGCCTGAGCTGGATCGAAGACCCGTCCAACACGCAGACAGATTTTTCCCGCAACTTCCTGCGCCACGAAGTCTTTCCGATCCTGACCCGGCGCTGGCCTCAGGCCGCTGCCAGCATGGCCCGCAGCGCCGCACATTGTGCCGAGGCCCAGGGCCTGCTCGATGAACTGGCACAGCAGGATCTGCACGATGCTGCCTCTGCCACTGCATTTTCCTGGCTTGGCTTGCCCTCACTGGAGCTGGCGCCTATCGCCGCACTATCGCCTGCACGTCAACGCAATGCCTTGCGCCACTGGTTGGCAGCCTTCACGTCATTGCCCGATACCGACCATTGGGTCGGGTGGGATGCCCTGCGTGATGCCCGCACCGATGCGCAGCCTGTCTGGAAACTCGCTGGTGGCGAGTTGCATCGTGCCGGTGGGCGTATCTGGTGGCTGGCCAGTGACTGGTTGCGCCAACCGGTTGCCCCCGTATCGTGGTCCTGCCCTGAGCAGGCGTTGGCGCTGCCGGGTAATGGCCATGTGCATTTTGTTGGGGATATCCCGGATGGCCCCCTGCAAGTGAGCTATCGTCAAGGGGGCGAAGTGATGGCGCAGGCACAGCGCGGTCATCGTGATCTCAAACGGCTGCTTAACGAGCGGGGTGTTCCGTTGTTTGCCCGTGGCAGATTGCCGCTTCTGTACCGCAATGAGCAGTTATTGGCCGTGGCAAACCTCCCTGGACTGGACTCCAGCCCCTGTGGACGCTGGCAATTGCAGTGGCTGCCAACTTCGAGCGATCAAGGTTTGAGCTGAAAGGGGGTTTCCGGTAGACTACGCTCCCTTCTTGATACAACTTCTGTGGATTCACCAGAATTACAGAAGTTGCCGATTACCAAGCAGTCTTTGCTGGGCGATTTTAAAAAAATGTGTGGCTTGCATCGAACCGGTGGTTTCCATCGGTCTGTTTCAACGCAGCAGTTTTTCGAAAGGTGCACTGTGACTAATGCTGGTGATTGGGGGCTTCGGCCTTCCTTCGCTTTCCCCGGCGGCTCTGACCGCTTTAACGCAGACTTCTAGGGTTTTTCATGACGCGCTACATCTTCGTCACGGGCGGTGTTGTTTCTTCATTGGGGAAAGGCATTGCCTCGGCTTCATTGGCAGCCATCCTGGAGGCGCGGGGACTTAAGGTCACCATGCTGAAGCTGGACCCCTACATCAACGTTGATCCGGGCACCATGAGCCCGTTCCAGCACGGTGAAGTGTTCGTCACACACGACGGCGCCGAAACCGACCTGGACTTGGGCCATTACGAGCGGTTTATCCGCACGACCATGACCCAGAACAACAACTTCACCACGGGCCGTGTCTACGAACACGTCCTGCGCAAGGAGCGCCGTGGTGATTACCTGGGTGCAACCATTCAGGTAATTCCGCACATCACCGACGAAATCAAACGTCGGATCATCAAGGGCGCCGGCGATGCCGACGTAGCGATGGTTGAGATTGGCGGCACTGTGGGTGACATTGAGTCGCAACCGTTCCTCGAAGCTATCCGTCAGTTGCGCATCGAAGTGGGCGCCAAGCGCGCCATGCTGATGCACCTGACTCTGGTTCCGTATATCGCCACCGCTGGCGAAACGAAAACCAAACCTACACAGCACTCGGTTAAAGAGCTGCGTTCCATCGGCCTGCAGCCAGACGTACTGATCTGCCGTTCCGATCACCACGTTGATGTGTCCTCGCGTCGCAAGATCGCGCTGTTCACCAACGTTGAAGAGCGTGCCGTTATTTCGCTGGAAGACGCCGACACCATCTACCGCATTCCGGGCATGCTGCACGCTCAGGGTCTGGATGATTTTGTTGTCGAGCGTTTCGGCCTGGAATGCAACAGCGCCGACCTGTCCGAATGGGAACAAGTCGTCGACGCCAAGCTGAACCCGGAGCACGAAGTCACCATCGCGATGGTCGGCAAGTACATGGAACTGCTGGACGCGTACAAGTCGCTGATTGAAGCGATGAGCCACGCCGGTATCTCCAACCGTACCAAGGTCAACCTGCGTTATATCGACTCCGAAGACATCGAAAACAAAGGCACTGAACTGCTTGAAGGCTGTGATGCCATTCTGGTTCCGGGCGGCTTCGGTCTGCGCGGCGTAGAAGGCAAGATCACTGCTGTTCAGTATGCTCGCGAGAACAAGGTGCCATACCTGGGTATCTGCCTGGGCATGCAAGTAGCGGTTATCGAGTTCGCACGTAACGTGCTGGGCTGGAAAGACGCCAACTCCACCGAATTCGATCGTAGCAGCGGCCACCCGGTTGTGGGCCTGATCACCGAGTGGGAAGACGCCACCGGTGCAGTCGAAACCCGTACCGAAACCTCGGATCTGGGCGGCACCATGCGTCTGGGTGCGCAGGATTGCCAGCTGCAAGCCGGTTCCCTGGTTCACGACTGCTATGCCAAGGACGTGATTGTTGAACGTCATCGTCATCGCTATGAAGTGAACAACAACCTGCTGCCGCAACTGACTGAAGCCGGCCTCAAAGTAACCGGTCGCTCCGGTGACGGCGCGCTGGTAGAAGTGGTTGAAGCACCGGATCATCCTTGGTTCGTGGCTTGCCAGTTCCACCCGGAGTTCACCTCGACTCCACGTGATGGCCACCCGTTGTTCACCGGTTTCGTCAAGGCAGCCTTGGCGCAACACGAGAAGAAGGCATAAATCAGCATGGCGCAGAAGATTATCCGTGTAGGCAATATCGAAATTGCCAACGACAAGCCAATGGTCTTGTTCGGTGGCATGAACGTGCTGGAAAGCCGTGATATGGCCATGCAGGTGTGCGAAGAGTACGTACGGGTCACCGAAAAGCTTGGTATCCCTTACGTGTTCAAGGCCAGTTTCGACAAGGCTAACCGTTCATCTGTCAGCTCTTACCGTGGCCCCGGCCTGGAAGAAGGCATGCGGATTTTCCAGGATATCAAGGCTGCCTTCGGTGTGCCGTTGATTACCGATGTCCACGAGCCTGCGCAAGCAGCCGTGGTCGCCGAAGTCTGCGACATCATCCAGCTGCCGGCTTTCCTGTCGCGCCAGACTGATCTGGTCTTGGCCATGGCCAAGACCGGTGCCGTGATCAACATCAAAAAAGCCCAATTCCTCGCACCCCAGGAGATGAAACACATCCTGAGCAAATGCGAAGAAGCGGGCAATGATCAGTTGATCCTTTGTGAGCGTGGCTCCAGCTTTGGCTACAACAACCTAGTTGTCGACATGCTGGGCTTCGGCATCATGAAACAGTTTGAATACCCGGTATTTTTCGACGTGACCCACGCGCTGCAAATGCCCGGTGGACGCTCGGATTCTGCCGGTGGTCGTCGTGCCCAGGTGACCGATCTGGCCAAGGCTGGCATCAGCCAGAGCCTGGCAGGTCTGTTCCTTGAAGCACACCCGGATCCGGACAACGCCAAATGCGACGGCCCTTGTGCCTTGCGTCTGGACAAGCTGGAGCCATTCCTGGCCCAGTTGAAGTCGCTGGATGAGTTGGTTAAAAGTTTTCCGACAATAGAAACCGCGTAACCCTCGTTTCTCCGGTAAAGTACCGCACGATTTCTCGGGCCTCAGGGCCCGAGCCTTATCGTCCGCAAGGCTGCCCGTTATTTGACCCTTGCCGCCGATAACAAAATTTCCCTCAGCTGCGTGTTTTCGTCAACTTTGGAGTATTTACAACAATGGCAAAGATCGTCGACATCAAAGGTCGTGAAGTTCTCGACTCCCGTGGCAATCCCACTGTGGAAGCGGACGTGCTTCTCGACAACGGCATCATCGGCAGCGCTTGCGCGCCGTCCGGTGCTTCCACCGGTTCCCGTGAAGCATTGGAGCTGCGTGATGGCGACAAGAGCCGTTACCTGGGCAAGGGCGTGCTGAAAGCTGTTGCCAACATCAACGGCCCGATTCGTGATTTGCTGCTGGGTAAAGACCCGGTTGACCAAAAGGCGCTGGACCACGCGATGATCGCGCTGGACGGTACTGAGAACAAAGGCTCCCTGGGTGCCAACGCCATCCTGGCCGTATCTTTGGCTGCTGCCAAAGCTGCCGCACAGGACCAGGACCTGCCGCTGTACGCGCATATCGCCAACCTGAACGGCACCCCGGGTGTTTACTCGATGCCGGTGCCGATGATGAACATCATCAACGGTGGCGAGCACGCCGATAACAACGTCGACATTCAAGAGTTCATGGTTCAGCCGGTTGGCGCCAAGACTTTCTCCGACGCGCTGCGCATGGGCACCGAAATCTTCCATCACCTCAAAGCAGTGCTCAAGGCCCGTGGCCTGAACACCGCAGTGGGCGACGAAGGTGGTTTCGCACCTAACCTGGCTTCCAACGAAGATGCACTCAAAGTGATCTCCGAAGCCATCGCCAACGCCGGTTACACCCTGGGCACAGACGTGACCCTGGCTCTGGACTGCGCGGCCAGCGAATTCTACGAAGACGGCAAGTACAACCTGTCGGGCGAAGGCCAAGTGTTCAGCTCCGAAGGTTTTGCTGAATACCTCAAGGGTCTGACCCAGCGCTATCCGATCATCTCGATCGAAGACGGTCTGGACGAGTCTGACTGGGATGGCTGGAAAATTCTGACCGACAAAATCGGTGAGAAGGTTCAGCTGGTAGGTGACGACCTGTTCGTCACCAACACCAAGATCCTCAAGGAAGGCATCGACAAGAGCATCGCCAACTCGATCCTGATCAAGTTCAACCAGATCGGCACCCTGACCGAAACCCTGGAAGCCATCCAGATGGCCAAGGCCGCTGGTTACACCGCTGTAATCTCGCACCGCTCCGGCGAAACCGAAGATTCCACCATTGCCGACCTGGCAGTGGGTACTGCGGCTGGCCAGATCAAGACCGGCTCGCTGTGCCGTTCCGATCGCGTTTCCAAGTACAACCAATTGCTGCGTATCGAAGAGCAACTGGGTGCAAAAGCCAAGTACAACGGTCGTGGCGAGTTCCGCGGCTGAGTACTTAATGGTAAAAGTCAGCAGGTAGTGTCGGAAAATTCGCCAAGTCGGGTCTTTTGACACTAATCTGATGCTTCTGTATACAAGCCTGGTTCGTCCAGGCTTTGTACTATTCGTTGTTTACGTTTGTCGGCATGGCTGTCTTTTCACTGGATACCTGATATTCGATGCGCAGTCCCAATTGGTTGTTTCTCATCTTGCTCTTGCTGCTCGCGGGCCTGCAGTATCGCCTGTGGGTGGGAAATGGCAGTTTGGCGCAGGTTACCGACCTGACCCAGCAAATAGCCGATCAGCGTGCTGAAAACGAAATCTTGCTGGAGCGTAACCGCGTGCTGGATGCGGAAGTGCTGGAGCTGAAAAAAGGCATGGAGACCGTTGAAGAACGTGCTCGCCATGAGTTGGGCATGATTAAAGAGGGTGAAACCCTCTATCAGTTGGCCCAATGAGTTTTTCGTCACCGGCCTTTTGGGCCGTGATTCCTGCCGCGGGTGTGGGTGCCCGTATGGCCGCGGACCGTCCCAAGCAGTATTTGCAGCTGGGCGGGCGCAGTATTCTCGAACACAGCATCAGCTGTTTTCTTGATCACCCGGGCCTTAAGGGGCTGGTGGTCAGTGTCGCTTTTGATGATCCTTTCTGGCCGTCCTTGCCCTGTGCTGGCGACCCTCGTGTTGTGCGGGTAGACGGCGGGCGTGAGCGTGCGGACTCGGTGCTCAATGCATTGTTGCACCTGCATACGCAGGGCGCGGCGGATGACGATTGGGTATTGGTCCACGATGCGGCCCGGCCCAATCTGTCCCGTGAAGACCTGAACAAGCTGCTCAGCGAATTGGCAGACGATCCTGTCGGTGGTTTGCTGGCGGTTCCGGCGCGGGACACACTCAAGCGCGTGGACAAAAATGGTCGGGCAGTAGAAACCGTTGATCGCAGCTTGATCTGGCAGGCCTATACGCCGCAGATGTTCCGCCTGGGCGCCTTGCACCGCGCCCTGGCGGACAGCCTGGTGGCCGATGCGACCATCACCGACGAGTCTTCGGCGATGGAGTGGGCCGGTCTGGCTCCGCGGCTGATCGAAGGGCGTTCGGACAATATCAAGGTCACCCGCCCGGAAGACCTTGAGTGGTTGCGTTTGCGTTGGGTTAATCGCTGAGCGAAGCTGTGATGGAATTGCCTTGGGTTTTTGTGGGAGCGGGCTTGCTCGCGATACAGGCGGCGCGGTTTTTCAGGAAAACCTCGGTGAGGCCATCGCGAGCAAGCCCGCTCCCACAAGAGACATACGCAGTTCTTAACCCTGATACTCCTCCCGCTTGGCCAAACCTTCCTTCAAATAATCCACCAGTTTTCTGACCTTCGGCGACAAGTGCCGCTGCTGCGGGTATAGCGCCCAGACCGCAGTGTTGGGTGGCTGATGGCCGTCGAGCAAAGCCACCAGCGCTCCACTCTTCAAATGCTCCAGTACGTAATAGTCCGGTAACTGACACAGCCCCACACCCTGTAGTGCCGCATCCAGCACCGCCTGCCCGCTGTTGCAACGCCAATTGCCTTGCACTCGCTGCGAAAACTCTCGTCCGTCCTGCTGCAATTGCCACAGATCCGAACTGCCAATCAAACAGTTATGCCGGCTCAATTCCGACAGGCTATGGGGGCGACCATAGCGCTCCAGATACGAAGGGGATGCGCACATATACATGCGCCGGGGGGCGAGTCGCGTCGCCACCAATCTTGAGTCCTGCAAACGCCCCAGTCGTATCGCCAGATCCAGGCTTTCATGCACCAGATCCAGCGGGCGATTGCTCAGTTCTATATCGACTCGCAACTGCGGGTACAACCCCATAAAGCGCGTTACCAGCGGCACGATAAAGCGTTCGCCATAGGCCACTGCGCAGGTCATGCGCAGCATGCCCTTGGGCTCGCTGGCCAGGTCACCGATCGCCCGCAGCGCTTCTTCGCGACCGTCTTGCAGGCGCTGGCAATGCTGCAAAAAAGTTTGCCCGGCTTCGGTCAGCGTGACCTTGCGGGTACTGCGATAAAACAGGCGGGTTTGCAGCCGCTCTTCCAGGCGCGCCACCTGACGGCTGATATGGGATGAAGAGACGCCAAGGCGCTCGGCTGCGGCGGTAAATTGGCCGCACTCGGCCACGGCGACAAATTCGTCTATACCTTCCCAGCGGTTCTCATTCATGGTTGATTGTCCCTGCATGGCAATAATGTTTTGCTTTTGTCCGGATTATTAATCAACCGGCGCTGATTTACACTCTGCGTCTTGTTTTTACTTTGCTGGAGACGATCGATGATCAAGTCACGTGCTGCCGTAGCGTTCGAGGCCAAAAAACCGCTGGAAATCGTGGAAGTTGACGTTGCCATGCCCAAGGCTGGCGAAGTGCTGCTGCGGGTTGTGGCCTCGGGTGTTTGTCATACCGATGCCTACACCTTGTCCGGCGCGGACCCGGAAGGCATCTTCCCGTCGATCCTGGGTCACGAAGGCGGTGCCATCGTTGAAGCCATCGGCGAAGGCGTGACTTCGGTTGCGGTCGGTGATCATGTCATCCCGCTGTACACCCCTGAGTGCGGCAAGTGCAAATTCTGCCTGTCGGGCAAGACCAATCTGTGTCAGGCGATTCGCTCGACCCAGGGCAAAGGCCTGATGCCTGATGGCACCACTCGTTTTTCCTACAAAGGTCAGCCGATTTTCCATTACATGGGTACTTCGACCTTTTCGGAATACACCGTGTTGCCGGAAATCTCGGTAGCGAAAATCCAGAAAGACGCACCGCTGGAGAAGGTTTGCCTGCTCGGTTGCGGCGTGACTACCGGGATCGGTGCGGTGCTCAACACCGCCAAGGTCAAACCGGGTGACACCGTGGCCATCTTCGGCCTGGGTGGCATTGGTCTGTCGGCAGTGATCGGCGCGGTGAAAGCCAAGGCGGCGCGAATCATTGCCATCGATATCAACCCGGCCAAGTTTGAAATTGCCCGGCAGTTGGGTGCCACCGATTGCGTGAACCCGAAAGACTTCGATCGCCCAATCCAGGAAGTGATCGTCGATATGACCGATGGCGGTGTCGACTTTTCATTCGAGTGCATCGGCAATGTACAGTTGATGCGTGCGGCGCTGGAATGCTGCCACAAGGGTTGGGGCGAGTCGGTGATTATCGGCGTGGCCGGTGCCGGTCAGGAAATTTCCACCCGTCCATTCCAACTGGTGACCGGTCGCGTCTGGCGTGGTTCGGCATTCGGCGGCGTGCGTGGCCGCAGCGAATTGCCAAGCTATGTCGACATGGCGCAAAGCGGCGAGATTCCGCTGGATACCTTCATCACCCACACCATGGGCCTGGAAGATATCAATAAGGCCTTTGACCTGATGCATGAAGGCAAAAGCATTCGTACTGTCATCCATTTCTAACTAACAGCAGCAAGCCTTAACGCCACAAAACACCTGTGGGAGCGGGCTTGCTCGCGATTGCATCGGCGCGGTCTGACTGAATGACCGAGTTGCTTGCATCGCGAGCAAGCCCGCTCCCACAGGGGGAAAAGGTGTTTTGCTTGCGGTCTGGAGCTGCCCATGACACTGGAAAATATCTCCTGCCAGAAAAGCTTCGGCGGCTGGCACAAGCGTTACAAGCATCGCTCGCAAGTGCTGGGCTGTGACATGGTATTTGCCGTGTACTTGCCGCCGCAGGCGGAGCAGGGCGCTAAATTGCCGGTGCTGTACTGGCTGTCGGGCCTGACCTGCACCGACGAAAATTTTATGCACAAGGCCGGGGCAATGAAGATGGCTGCCGCGTTGGGGTTGATCATTGTGGCGCCGGACACCAGCCCCCGTGGTGAAGGTGTGCCGGATGACCCGCAAGGCGCCTGGGACTTTGGCCTTGGCGCAGGTTTTTACCTCAATGCCACGCAAGAGCCCTGGGCCGAGCATTATCGGATGCATGATTATGTGGTGCAGGAATTGCCGGCTCTGGTTGAGGCGCATTTCCCTGCTTCGCAAAAGCGTGGCATCAGCGGCCATTCCATGGGCGGGCACGGGGCGTTGGTCTGTGCGCTGCGCAATCCGGGGCGTTATCAGTCGGTGTCGGCTTTTGCGCCGATCAGCAATCCGATGGATTGCCCTTGGGGGCAAAAGGCATTCACCCATTACCTGGGTGAAGAGCGTGCGCGCTGGCGTGAGTGGGATGCCAGTGTGCTGATTGGCGAAGCCAGTGAAAAACTGCCGCTGCTGGTCGATCAGGGTGATAGGGATGACTTCCTGGCAGTTCAGCTCAAGCCTGAAGTGCTGCAACAGGCCGCCAAACTGGCCGATTACCCGCTGACCTTGCGTTTGCAGCCAGGTTACGACCATAGCTATTTCTTCATCGCCAGTTTCATCGATGACCACTTGCGTCATCACGCAAAAGCGCTAAGTGCCTAATAGCGCCCAATGTTGGTCAAAGTAGGTAGAATCACGCCCTGACTTAATCGGGGCGTTTTTTTATGCGTATTGGCCACGGCTATGATGTGCACTGTTTCGCTGAAGGCGATTTCATTACGTTGGGCGGCGTGCGGATCTCCCACAAATTCGGGCTGTTGGCCCACTCTGATGGCGATGTGCTTTTGCACGCGCTCAGCGATGCCTTGCTGGGTGCTGCGGCACTGGGCGACATTGGCAAGCATTTTCCGGACACAGATCCGACCTTCAAGGGCGCGGATAGCCGCGTCCTGTTGCGTCATGTCGTGGGTCTGATCCATGCCAAGGGCTGGAAGGTCGGCAATGTCGACAACACCATCATTGCCCAGGCGCCGAAAATGGCGCCGCATATTGAAACGATGCGCGCGCTGATTGCGGCGGATCTAGAGGTTGATTTGGACCAGGTAAACGTAAAGGCCACCACCACCGAAAAACTCGGTTTTGTCGGTCGTGAAGAAGGGATCGCGGTGCACTCCATTGCCTTGTTGGTTCGCGCATGAACGAGTCAGATCTGCTTGGCCCGCGGGCCTACGGTGAAGCGCTGGGCACTGCTGTGCTCAAGGCCACGGCTGAAGACTTCCAGGTCGATGAAGTACTGGATATTCCGTTGTCCGGGGATGGCGAGCACCTGTGGTTGTGGGTCGAGAAACGCGGCCTGAACACCGAAGAAGCTGCCCGGCGCATTGCCAAGGCGGCGGGTGTGCCATTGCGCACCGTCAGCTATGCCGGTCTCAAGGACCGTCAGGCGCTGACTCGCCAGTGGTTCAGCGTGCAACTGCCGGGCAAGGCAGATCCTGATTTGTCGGGTGCTGAAAACGACACCCTGAAAATTCTCAAGAGCTCTCGGCACAAGCGTAAATTGCAGCGTGGTGCCCATGCGGCGAACGGCTTCACCTTGCGCCTGACACAAATGAGCGGGGACAAGGATGCGTTGCAACAGCGCCTTGAACTGATCGCCAAACAGGGCATACCCAACTACTTCGGTACCCAGCGTTTCGGCTGGCAGGGCGGCAACCTGGGCGAGGCCCGCGATTATGCGGCGCGCAAGGCCCTGCCTGAGCAACGCAATGTGCGTTCGCGGCTGCTGTCTACCGCTCGCAGCTACCTGTTTAACCAGGTACTGGCAGCGCGAGTGGCCGATGGCAGCTGGCAGCGGGCGCAGGTCGGTGATTTGCTGGCCTTTACCGACAGCCGCAGTTTTTTCCCCGCGGGGGAGGCTGAATGCAGCGACCCGCGCCTGGCCATTCTCGATCTGCACCCGACCGGCCCGCAGTGGGGCGAGGGCGAATCACCGACCACTGGCGCCACCCATGCGCTGGAGCAGTCGATTGCAGAGCGTGAAGCCGACTTGCGTGACTGGCTGGTGCGCGCCGGCATGAGCCATGAGCGACGCATCCTGCGACTGCCCATTGGCCGGTTGACGTGGCATTATCCGCAGCCTGACATTCTGCAACTGGAATTTGTTCTGCCGGCCGGATGCTTCGCCACTGTTCTGGTGCGCGAACTTGTTGATCTGGTGACGTTGGATCAAGCGGATAGCTTATGCGTATTCTGATTTCAAACGATGACGGGGTTACCGCCCCGGGCCTGGCCGCGCTCTATGGCGCGCTGGCTGACTACGCCGACTGCGTGGTGGTTGCCCCGGAGCAAGACAAAAGCGGCGCGAGCAGTTCGCTGACGCTGGACCGGCCGTTGCACCCCCATACCTTGGCCAATGGCTTTATCAGCATCAACGGCACGCCGACTGACTGTGTACACCTGGGCATTCACGGCCTGCTGGAGCAGCAGCCGGACATGGTGGTATCCGGCATCAACCTGGGCGCCAACCTCGGTGACGATGTGCTGTATTCCGGTACCGTGGCGGCGGCGCTTGAGGGGCGTTTTCTCGAACGCCCTTCGTTTGCCTTCTCGCTGGCGTCGCGTCAGTTGGACAACTTGCCGACTGCGGCGTTTTTTGCCCGCAAGCTGCTCGAAGCCCACGCATCACTGGACTTGCCGCCGCGTACGGTCCTCAATGTGAATATTCCCAACCTGCCGCTTGAGAAAATTCGGGGGATTCAACTCACCCGTCTCGGGCATCGGGCACGCGCAGCGGCGCCGGTACGGGTGGTTGATCCACGGGGCAAGGCCGGTTACTGGATTGCCGCCGCGGGCGACGCCGAGGACGGCGGCCCGGGTACGGACTTTCATGCCGTGATGCAGGGCTATGTGTCGATCACACCGCTGCAACTGGATCGCACCTTTGCTGATGGTTTTAAAAGCCTCAATGGCTGGCTGGAGGGTATGGGCTGATGGCGCGCGAGCAGGATGGCATGATGCACCGCGGCATTGGCATGACTTCCGAGCGCACACGGGAGCGGCTGATTCAGCGCCTGCGTGAAGAAGGCATCGTTAACCAGAACGTGCTTGAGGTCATCCGCCGCACGCCACGACATCTGTTTGTGGATGAAGCGCTGGCGCACCGGGCCTACGAAGACACGGCACTGCCGATCGGCAATAACCAGACCATCTCCCAGCCTTACATGGTGGCGCGCATGAGCGAGCTGCTGCTTGAGGACGGGCCGCTGGACAAGGTGATGGAGATCGGCACCGGTTCGGGTTATCAAACCGCCGTGCTGTCGCAACTGGTCGAACGCATCTTTTCTGTTGAGCGCATCAAGGTGCTGCAAGACCGGGCCAAGGAGCGACTGCTTGAGCTCAACCTGCGCAATGTGGTGTTCCGCTGGGGCGATGGCTGGGAGGGCTGGCCTGCGCTGGCGCCTTACAACGGCATTATCGTGACGGCAGTGGCCACCGATGTCCCCCAGGCACTGCTTGACCAACTGGCCCCAGGTGGGCGCCTGGTGATTCCGGTGGGGGCAGGCGAGGTGCAGCAACTGATGTTGATCGTACGCGAAGAGCACGGTTTCGCCCGACGGGTGATCGGCAATGTGCGCTTTGTGCCACTGCTAAACGGGCCGCTGGCCTGAGTCTTTGTACGAACCGGGTGAATTATAGGTCGGGCAGCGGGTCATAAAGCCCGTCACCCGGCCCAGCCCAGTGTTTGTTTAGGTTTTATACAGTGTGTTTATGAATCGGCTTTACAGTCTGTAAAAGCCCTGTAGCCAGTTATACTTGCGCCTAATGGGCCAGTACTGGCGTTCTAATTTTCAGCCATCTTCAAAGGGAGCGGCGGGTGAGTCTCACAGTCATTGCGCAGCGTATGAGCAGCAAAAGCTTTCAGAGACTGGCAGCCGGTCTGTTGCTGAGTGCCACACTGGCTTTGTTGGCGGCGTGCTCCAGCACCCCCAAAAATGGCGTCAACGTGGTCGACCGTAACGGCGTGGCCCAGCGCCCGGCAGTGACCACGGGGCAATACGCCGTGCGCCGCGGCGACACCCTGTTTTCGATTGCCTTTCGCTACGGCTGGGACTGGAAGGCGCTGGCGGCACGCAACAATATTGCGCCCCCGTTCACCATCGTTCCCGGTCAGGTGATTCGCTTCGACGGGCGCTCCGGTACCCAGCCTGCGGGTGGCAGCACAACGACGGTTGTCTCGTCTTCTTCGGGCAGCAAGACCACGGTAATCAAGCGCCCGGGCACTGTGACAAAGGCCCCGGTGGCTGCGCCGGTACTGCCGGCAGGCCCCGCACCCAAGGGCTGGGGATGGCCTTCTAATGGCATTTTGATCGGTAAATTTTCTTCAAACGGTAGTTTGAATAAAGGTATTGATATCGCCGGCGATTTGGGACAGCCTGTTTTAGCTGCGTCTGATGGTTCGGTTGTATACGCTGGCAGTGGATTGAGGGGCTACGGCGAACTGATTATCATCAAACACAGTGATACCTACGTCAGTGCCTACGGTCACAACCGCAGGCTTTTGGTTCGGGAGGGGCAGCAGGTCAAGGTCGGACAGACAATTGCCGAAATGGGGTCAACTGGTACAGACCGGGTGAAACTTCACTTTGAAATTCGCCGCCAAGGTAAACCTGTAGATCCATTGCAATTCCTTCCTCGCCGTTGATCGGTTACCAGCCTGTTCCTGATGTGGATAAGGAACAGGCTCCAGTGTTGCCAAGGACTAAGGCGATGCTAGAGCTTGAGGTCGAACTCAACAAAGGACTACTGCAATGGCTCTCAATAAAGAAGCGCCGGGGTTTGACATCGACGATGAGGTGCTCCTTATGGACTCCAGCATCGATAGCGACTTGATGTCAGAAGAAGACGATTCAGCCCCTACAGCTCGAACCAAGTCCAAAAAAGCACCCGCGACAAAACAGCACAAGTACATTGACTACACCCGGGCGCTCGATGCGACTCAGCTGTACCTCAATGAAATTGGCTTCTCCCCGTTACTCTCTCCCGCCGAAGAAGTTCATTTTGCGCGACTGTCGCAAAGTGGTGACCCGGCCGGGCGCAAGCGCATGATTGAAAGCAACTTGCGGCTGGTGGTGAAAATCGCCCGTCGCTATGTCAATCGTGGGTTGTCGCTGCTGGACCTGATTGAAGAGGGCAACCTGGGCCTGATCCGGGCTGTCGAGAAATTCGATCCCGAACGCGGCTTCCGCTTCTCGACCTACGCCACCTGGTGGATCCGCCAAACGATTGAACGGGCGATCATGAACCAGACCCGCACCATTCGCTTGCCGATCCACGTTGTCAAAGAGCTCAATGTCTACCTGCGAGCTGCACGCGAACTCACGCAAAAGCTCGATCACGAACCCTCCCCTGAAGAAATCGCCAACCTGCTGGAAAAACCTGTCGCAGAGGTCAAGCGTATGCTTGGGCTTAACGAACGGGTGTCTTCGGTAGACGTTTCCCTGGGGCCGGATTCGGATAAAACCCTGCTCGATACCCTTACCGACGACCGCCCTACAGATCCTTGTGAACTGCTGCAGGACGATGATCTGTCGCAGAGTATTGACCAATGGTTGTCTGAACTCACTGACAAGCAGCGCGAGGTGGTGATTCGCCGTTTCGGCCTGCGCGGTCATGAGAGCAGTACCCTTGAAGATGTAGGGCTGGAAATCGGCCTTACCCGTGAACGTGTACGCCAGATCCAGGTAGAAGGGTTGAAGCGTCTGCGAGAAATCCTTGAGCGCAATGGTTTGTCTAGCGAGTCGCTGTTCCAGTAGCGCACCACAGGCTGACTTGAAACCCCGAGCTTTTCGGGGTTTTTTGTGGGCGAGGGTTTATTCAAGGCTGTTTGCTGCGCTCGCCCGCTTTGATTTTTAACCATAGAACGTATGTTTTTTAAATTGTTGTTTAGGGTGTTGGGGTTGAAACGCAATGTCACGGGTGAGATTGATTATTTCCTGTAGGTCGCTGTAAGCCTTTACTTACTTTTTGCGTAAGCAAAGAGCTTAATTATAGTGGGCTAGTGGCTTTTTCTTATTCTGTTTACTTGTTAACTATATGATTTTTAAGGTGTTCTGTTTTTATAATGAGTTTCTCGTGTAATAAAAACCTATAACTCTCCTGCTTGCAGCAATCCCACAAGACTCTAGTATTTGAACTGTGTTGACGGATCGACACAGCGCTCAAGGAAGAACGCAGACGGACATCGCGGGACGCGATTCATCAGGATGATGAGAAGGAACAAAAGGGACTAGGGAAAAAATGTGGGCGGGTCAAACCGCCCCTTTTTTTTGCCTGAAATAAAGCGTTTTTATCCATGTACTCAAGCGCTCGCTGTACCCGGCTATATAAAAAAAAAACGCCCAAGGCCATAAGCCTCGGGCGTTTTGCGTTGCGCAGCGCTACAGCATTTTTAATGCTTACAGGGCCGGGTAGTCGATATAGCCTGTCGCGCCTTTGGAGTAAAAGCTCTCTGGGTGCGCTTCATTGAGCGGTGCATCCGCTTTCAGGCGCGCTGGCAGGTCAGGGTTGGCGATAAATGGCACGCCGAAGGCAACGGCATCTGCCTTGCCTGCAGCCAGCCAGGCATTGGCGCTGTCCTTGGTGAAGCTCTCGTTGACGATGTATGGACCACCGAACGCCTCCTTGAGCTGTGGGCCCAGGCTATCCGCTGCTGCATGCTCGCGGGCACAAATATAGGCGATGCCACGCTTGCCCAGCTCACGGGCAACATAACCAAAGGTTTCGGCCAGGTTGTCATCACCCATGTCGTGCAGGTCGGCACGCGGTGACAGATGCACCCCAACCCGTCCAGCGCCCCAGACGTCGATAGCGGCGTCGGTGACTTCGAGCAACAGGCGAGCGCGGTTTTCTACGCTGCCACCGTACTGGTCGGTGCGTTTGTTGGTGCTGCTTTGCAGGAACTGGTCGAGCAGGTAGCCGTTGGCGCCATGAATTTCGACACCGTCAAAACCGGCAGCCTTGGCGTTTTCGGCACCGGTGCGGTAGGCCTCGACAATATCAGCGATCTCGGCAGTTTCCAGGGCTCGTGGCGTCGGGAAATCAACCTTTGGGCGCACCAGGCTGACATGGCCTTTGGCGGCAATGGCGCTTGGCGCAACCGGTGCTTCACCGTTCAGGTACATCGGGTGCGAGATGCGCCCCACATGCCACAACTGCAGTGCGATACGGCCACCGGCTGCATGGACAGCCTTGGTGATGTTGGTCCAGCCGCGTACCTGATCGTTGGACCAGATGCCCGGGGTGTCCGGGTAGCCGACACCCATTGGCGTCACCGAAGTGGCTTCGCTGAGGATCAGGCCGGCAGAAGCGCGCTGAACGTAGTATTCAGCCATCAGCGCATTGGGTACCCGGCCTTCATCGGCACGGCAGCGAGTCAGCGGCGCCATGATGATGCGGTTGGGCAGCTCGAGATCGCCCAGCTTGATCGGATCGAAAATCGTGGTCATTTATACAGCCCTCTCAAAGATCAGTTTGTGGCAGTTGCCAGCTCGGCATTGCCGTTCTGGCGAAAAGTAATCAGGGTCACCAGCAGCGCCAGGATCGCCAGCGCAGCAGCTGCCAGCGGCACGCTGGTGAGGCCGAAACCGTGAGCGATAACACTGCCGCCCACCCAGGCGCCCAGGGCATTGCCGACGTTGAAGGCACCGATGTTCAAAGTAGAAACCAGGTTAGGTGCAGCCTTGCCGAAGGTCACGACGTTGATCTGCAGCGCCGGAACGGCGGCAAACGAGGCGGCGGCCCAGAGGAACAGGGTGATCTCGGTCGGAATTACGGCCACGCTGGTCCAGGTCAGCACGGTGGACATCACGGCCATGGCGATAAACACACCGATCAGGGTGGCGGCCAGACGCTTGTCGGCCAGCTTGCCGCCGATGATATTGCCCACCGTCAGGCCCAGGCCGATCAGCAGCAAGGTCCAGGTCACGCCGCTTGGCGATACGCCGGTGACATCACCGAGCAAGGGGGCCACATAGGTGAAGAGGGTGAACATCGACGCGGAAAACAGCGCGGTCATGCTCAGTGAAAGCCAGATGCCAGCGCCCTTGAGCGCGGCCAGTTCGGCCCGCATGTCGAGTTTTTCCTCGTCACGTTTGGCGGGCAGAAAGCGGATCAGGCCGATCAATGCCACCACACCAATCACGGTGACCGCGAAAAACGTCGAGCGCCAGCCTGCAGCCTGGCCCAGAGCGGTGCCCAGGGGTACGCCCAGCACATTGGCCAGGGTCAGACCGGTAAACATCAGGGCCACCGCCGAAGCGCGCTTGTTGGCGGGCACCAGGCCTGCGGCCACCACCGAACCAATGCCGAAGAACGCACCGTGGCACAGGGCTGTAACGACACGGGCAAACATCAGCACGTTGTAGTCACTGGCCAGGGCGCAGAGCAGGTTGCCGATGATAAAGATCACCATCAGCGCCACCAGGGCGGCTTTGCGCGGCAATTTGGCCGTGGCCAGCGCCATGAACGGTGCCCCTATGGCTACGCCCAGCGCGTAACCGGTGACCAGCCAGCCGGCACCGGGAATAGACACGCCAAGGTCGGCCGCGACATCAGGCAGCAAGCCCATGATCACGAACTCGGTGGTGCCGATGGCGAAAGCGCTGAGCGCCAGAATGAGTAGCGAGAGGGGCATGGAAGTCCTTGTTAGAGCTCTTGGCTGATTTTGTCGAGGAAGGCCTTGATGGTTTCCTCGTTACGTTTGAAGAAGTGCCACTGGCCATGCTTTTGGCTGGTAATCAGGCCAGCCCGTTGCAGCGTTGCCAGGTGGGCGGAGACCGTGGACTGCGACAGGCCGCAGAGTTGGTCGAACTGCCCGGCGCATACGCCGTGTTCGGTGGAGTGGACCTGGCCAGGGAAGGAGGCATCAGGGTCTTTGAGAGCGTTGAGAATTTCTCGGCGTACTGGGTGTGCCAGGGCTTTTATTATTTCGTCGAGGTCGATCGTCATGGTTGCAGTGCTCATTGGGTACAACGTTATATCGCGATGAGGCGAACTTTAAATCGTAATATCGCGATATACAAATATGATTTTGATCTTAGATCAGCTCAAATCGATATATCGGGTTATAACGATATTGGTATGGCAGTGCTAAACTGCGCGCATGAATTATCTCGCACATCTGCACCTTGGCGGTCAGCGCCCGGAAGAAATGCTTGGCAGTCTTTATGGCGATTTCGTCAAAGGGCGGCTGCACGGCCAATACAGCCCGGATATTGAACACGGTATTGCGTTGCACCGCAGCATTGATGTGTTTACTGACAGCCACCCCCTGGTTGATCAGGCGTTGTCGCGCTTTGCCCATACTCGCAGGCGCTATGCGGGTATCGTTCTTGATGTGTTTTTCGACCATTGCCTGGCGCGGGATTGGGGGCAGTATGGCGAAGGGCCGCTGGAGCGTTTTACCTCGGACTTTTACCGCGTGCTGGTGGCTGAGCAACAGCTGCCACGGCGGCTTGCCAGTATTGCGCCGCATATGGCGGCCCATGACTGGCTGGGTTCGTACCGTGATTTTGCCGTGCTGGAGCAGGTGTTCAACGGTATCGCCCGGCGCTTGTCGCGCCCTGAGGAGCTGGCCGGGGCGATGCAGGATTTGCAGGCGCTGTACGAACCGCTCAGTGAGGACTTTCGGTTGTTTTATCCGCAGTTGCAGGTGTATGCGGCGGGTTGTTACCGGAGGGGATGTGCGTAGCAGCTGACGAGGGACGAAGGCTGCGTTCGGCGACGAAGTCGTCGCAAAATCAGACAATGAGTTGTGTCAGTTAAACCAGGTTCACAGGGTTTACGACTGCTGCGTCGCAGTGGCGCACCAAACCGAACGCAGCCTTCGTCCCTCGGCAACTGCAGAGACTACAAGCTCACATTTTTTCAGGATTTTTCGCACAGGTTTGGCAATTGCTGGGGCGAGGGGGCGAGGCTTATAGTCTTCGTTCGCCGATAAGGCGGCCGGGTTTGGCGACCTGGGAATTGTCTAGAGAGAATGCGTAATTGCTATAAATATCGGAGCGTGTATTTTGCTCGCTGTGTTTTATGGCAGCTGTGCGTGGGAGATCTTCGGGTCTGCCGGGTTTCTCTGGGCTCTAACCGGTTCGCCAACCCGCGTACAGTGGCCACCTGTTTTTGTTTGGCGACGAAAACCGCTGGCTAGAATTTTAGAGCACCAGAGGTTTACTTATGACTAACTCACCGTTTGTCCCGCTTACCGCCATCGACTGCACCGTCCCCGCCTTATTGATCGACCGCAACGCGCCCCTCGACGTACTTCACGCAAACGCTGCCGCCCGCGTACTGGCCGTCACCCAATTGATGGAGTCGTTCTCCAGCCGTGAAGTTCAAGAGGCAGGTTCTGTGGATCTCAAGCATCTGGCTTTTGTTTCGGCGCAATTGCTGCGTGATGGGTGCGATTTGATGGATGTACTTGGCTGGCGGTTGCGGCCTGCCTGATCTTGTTTGTTTAACAGGTGTTTTGAGTACATATCCGGCATTTTCTTATAACTGGAATATTGGTTTCGCTCTTACAGCGAGTCCCTTTTGGAAGGACCCAAAAGGAACCAAAAGGTCCTCGCCCCATCGTACGGCCTTCGCTGCGCTCAGGTTCCCTCGCTTCGGTCCTGCTCCGTGGGCCCGCCGTGACGGGCCATCCATGGCCCAACACGGCTCTCCCGGCATCCATGCCGGTCGGCCCACTCCACAGAACCTCCACTCGGCCTCCCGGGAGGGCGGGCAGATCAAAAGCAATGCCCGCCGAGGCGGCCGACCGGCCGGCCTGTTTGGGGGTAGTACGTGTATCTGTCCAAGATTAGTTTTGTTTTTGCTTTTGCTTTTGCTTTTGCTTTTGCTTTTGCTTTTGCTTTTGCATTTTGTAATGCGGTTGTTCAGACGACGCGAAAGCCCATCACAGAAGGCCGAACGCAGGTGCTGTTATGGGGGTGGCGCGGCAGGACGCCGCGCCAGCCGCGATGGGCCATGGATGGCCCGTCGCGGCGTGCCCCCATAACAGTGCCGGAGTGAGGGAACCGTCGAGCCTAGGCGAGGCGGCCGTATGGTAGGGCAAGGCCTTTTTGCTTACTTTTGTGGCTGTTTGACAAAAGTGAGCCGCCGTAAGGGCGGAACCCGTAGAAAGCCGTGACACATCGAATGGATATGTACTCGGTGGTTCTAACTGGAATTGCGAGTGCATATCCAGCAGTGAGGCCATGCCCATCGTACGGCCTTCGCTGAGCTCACGTTTTTTCAGGATTTTTCGCACAGGTTTTGCAATTGCTGGGTCGAGGGGGCGAGGCTTATAGTCTTTGTTCGCCGATAAGGCGGCCGGGTTTGGCGACCTGTAAACTACCTAAGGAACAAACGATTACCCAAGAGGTTTACTTATGACTATCTCACCGTTTGTCCCGCTTACCGCCATCGACTGCACCGTCCCCGCCTTGTTGATCGACCGCAACGCACCCCTCGACGTACTTCACGCCAACGCTGCCGCCCGCGTACTGGCCGTCACCCAATTGATGGAATCGTTCTCCAGCCGTGAAGTGCAAGAGGCAGATTCTGTTGATCTCAAACATCTGGCTTTTGTTTCGGCGCAATTGCTGCGTGATGGGTGCGATTTGATGGATGTACTTGGCTGGCGGTTGCGGCCTGCCTGATCTTGTTTGTTTAGCGGGTGTTTTGAGTACATATCCGGCATTTTTGTCTAACTGAAATGCTGAATATGTACGCGGTGGGCCAGTGAATTTGCAACGTAGCTTTACCGTTGCACCGCGTCGCCTGCATCGCGAGCAAGCCCGCTCCCACAACATCCCCGAGCATGGTCCCAACTCAAATCATCGCCCCCACTCTTTCCGGCAGCGGATCTGTTTGCGTGACCGGCGCGGTCACCACTCTGCGTATTGCTTCCTGTGCCCTGAACGCCAGCACGGCACGCTCTTGCGCCTGGCTGGCAATGGGCGCCAGCAGATGAATCTCGACGTCGCCCTGTTCATGGCTAAACAGTCGCAGCAGATGTGACAGCAAATCGTCATCGCCAATAAACGGCGCTATCGCATCGACCTCGCCATTGCGCAAATAACGGATAGCTACAGGTTGCAGAGGCACACGGCTCTCAATCGCCGCTGACAGCAACCGACCATGAAAAGTACGCACCGAGCACCCATCAGTGGTAGTGCCTTCTGGAAACATCAGCAAGGGCAGCGGTTGCTGCAAGTGGCGGGTCATTTGCTCCCGAATCAGCTGGCTGTCACCCGCGCCCCGGCGGATAAACAAACTGCCAGCCTTGGCCGCCAGCCACCCGGCTACGGGCCAGCCGCGTACCTCGGATTTTGACAGGAACGACAGCGGAGTCAGTTGTCCCAGCAGCGCAATATCGGTCCAGGACACATGATTGCTCACCCACAGCATGGGCGTTGCCGGTAACTCCCCGACCACGCTGACGCGAAAGGGCAGGGCATTGCTCAGGCGTGTCATGAAAAATTGCGACCAGCGCTGGCGGCGATCCATCGTGCTGTTCAGGCGCAAGCGCTCAAGCACCCCGAACACACCGGCCATGCCCAAGCCCAGGCTGACCACTGCGAGTACCCGTGCCACCCGGCCATATCGGCGCAAGCGGCTCATCACATGGCCGCCTTGAAGTGGCGGGCATAACGCGGGCACAGTTCATCGCGCTTGAGCAGGATAAACACGTCGGCCACCTGAAAATCTTCATCCCAGCAGGGCTCGCCGCAAACTTTTGCGCCCAGACGCATATAGGCCTTGAGCAGCGGCGGCATTTCGGTGATGACGTTGGCGGGCACTTCCTGCGCCGGTAACGGATTTTTCGGTTCGGCGCGCAAATGCTCCGTACACAAATAACGCTCGCGCAGGCGCTGCATGATCGCCCGGGCCTGGATGCCGCCATCCTGCATCGGGATGCTGGCACAGCCCATCAGGTAGCGATAATTGCCCCGGTTGAGCACTTCTGCCAGTTCGCTCCAGAGCACGGCGATGGTGCCGCCATTGCGGTAGGCCGGGTCGACGCAGGTGCGGCCAATTTCAAGCACCGGGCCTTGCAGGTTGCCCAGCCCGTGCAGATTGAACTCTTCTTCACTGTAAAAGTGGCCGATGCTTTTTGCCGCGCTGTGATCCAGCAAGCGGGTGGTGGCTACCAGTTGGCCGCTATTGAGATCGCGTACCCCGATATGTTCGCAATATGCGTCGTAGCCGTCCTCGTCCAGCCCGTGTTCGGCGCTTTTGAGTTTGGCTTTCAACTCGCCGCTGAACACACGAAAACGCAGGGCCTGAGCCTCACGTAATGCCGCAGGGCCGAGCAAACGCTCAGCCTGCAAGCGACGTTCTGGAGCGGTGTCGCGGATACGGGCGATCTGGGACATTGCGAATCTCCGTGCAGGCACTGCGCCCGCGTTGGGTTTCTGCCAATCGACTGAGGTGTGCAACTTCAGGCTAAGCAGGTGCAATGTCACCTCTGTGACGTTTGGATGATGCTTGTATGACAGGCCCCCGGGAGGAACTGTCGGTGCTGGTTGACGTCCTAACTGGGTGGAAAAAAGTCCAGCCAAAACCGCTCGCCGGGTTTAATGTTCACCCACGTTTATTTTTCGATGAGTTTTTATGCTTAAAGCGTTGTTTTCTTCTGCCTGCGCCCTATTGCTGACCCTTGGTGTAAGCCTGTCTGCCCAGGCCAACTGGTACCTGGATGGTGAGTCGTCACGATTGTCATTTATCACCACGCAAAATGCCAATATCGCCAATGTGCATCGCTTTCTGGTTCTGCACGGCAAGGTCGATCGCAAGGGCCAGGCGCAATTGCGTATCGAGATGGACTCGGTCAACAGTGCAGTGCCCCTGCGTGATGAGCGCATGCGTGACGTGCTGTTTGATTTCAAGCATGTCCCCGAAGCGCAGATCACCACGCAGATCGACCTGCAACCGATCAACGACCTGGCTTCCGGTGCGCAGCTGGAGTTGAAGTTGCCGGTAATGGTCAGCTTGCGTGGTAAACAACACACCTATGAAGCGGAGCTGTTGGCCACCCGCCTGGATGAGCGACGTTTTCAGGTCGTGACCCTGGAGCCGCTGATGCTGCAAGCCGAGGATTTTGGCCTGCAACCGGAGCTCGAAACCTTACGCAAACTGGCCGGGCTTTCGGCCATCAGTTTTTCAGTACCGGTGAATGCGGTGCTGATTTTCACGGCCCGTTAAGATGGCCGGCGCGGTGTTCGGCTGGCGTAGTGACAATCAGTTCGAGCTGCTGATTGACGGGCCGCAATTCTTTCCCCGAATGCTCGCCGCTATCGAACAGGCGCAGGAACAGATTGATCTGGAGTTGTATCTGGTTGAAGCCGGTGACTGCGCCGAAACCATCGTCAAGGCCCTGGAACAAGCCGCCTGGCGTGAGGTGCGAGTGCGCTGTCTGTTTGACGGTTATGGCAGCCTGGGCTTTGGCCTGAGCTTGCGCCGCAGGTTGACCGAGGCCGGCGTCGAGCTCAGGTATTACAACCCGCTGAGCTGGCGCCGTGGCCTGAACAATCTGTATCGCGATCATCGCAAGTTGTTGCTGGTGGATCAGCAACTGGCCGTGGTGGGCGGCACCGGCGTCACCGATGAGTTCTGGCGCCCCACGCAAAACACCTGCGACTGGCATGAGGTGATGGTGCAGATACAAGGCCCGCTGGTGCTGGACTGGCAGATGCTGTTTGATCGCCAATGGCGCGCCAATATCAGTCGCAAGGCCTGGAAACCGGCGACTCACTTTGGCCTGGCGAAGTTGCCCAGCGTACCCGATGAGGCTGAGGGCATGGGCCGTGTGGCCTACGCGGATGCCCATCAACATCGCGATATCCTGCAATCGCTGGTGCGTGCGATCAACAGCGCCAAGCAGCGAATCTGGCTGGCCACCCCCTATTTTTTACCGACCTGGAGCGTGCGCCGCTCGCTGCGCCGGGCAGCAGCGCGGGGTGTCGATGTGCGGCTGCTGCTGACCGGGCCGCGTACCGACCATCCTTCCGTGCGCTACGCCGGGCACCGCTACTACCCACGGCTGCTAAAGTCCGGGGTGCAGATACTGGAATACCAGCCCTGTTTCCTGCATTTGAAAATGGTGCTTATCGACGATTGGGTCAGCATTGGTTCGTGCAATTTCGATCACTGGAACCTGCACTTCAACCTTGAGGCCAACCTCGAAGCGCTGGATCCGGTGCTGACTCAGGCGGTGGCCGCCAGTTTTGTCGCCGATTTCGCCCAGAGCCAGCCCGTGAGCCTGCAAGATTGGCAGTCACGCCCGCTGTGGCGGCGGGTAAAACAGCGGATCTGGGGCTGGGTTGACCGGTTGGTGGTGAATGTTTTGGGCCGGCGGCACTAAATTTCGTTCGGCACGCGGTTACATAACCTTTGAGAACGTGCAAAATCGAGCCACTTCACGGGCAATGGACGAACGTGAGGTCCGATTTCCTGGAGCGTTTTGCATGACACCTTCGTTGTTATTGGCCGTACTGGCTTCCGGCTTTATCTATGGCATCACCCCGGGGCCGGGCGTGCTGGCTGTCTTCGGCATTGGCGCTGCCCGTGGGCGACGTGCCGGGGCCGGTTTCCTGTGCGGGCATTTGCTCGGTGATGTGATCTGGTGCAGCACGGCGCTGATTGCCATCGTCGGCGCCCGTGAATTTGGCAGCACCGCCTTTAACGTACTGGGTTTGATCAGCGGGTTGTATCTGTTCTGGCTGGGCCTGCGCGCTGTTCGCGCCCAGCGCAGCAGCGGTGCTCAACAGGGACCTGCGCGGCAACCGTTTGCCCACGGCATTTTCTTCGGCCTGACCAACCCCAAGGCGTATCCGGTGGCGGTGGCAACTTTTACCGCGTTGTTGTCCAGCCGTGCAGAACTGCTGACCTGGGCCATGTTGCCCTGGTTGATCGCCTTGAGCTTTGTGGGCGGGGCATTGGCCTATGCGATTCTGGTCGGTATTGTCGGCGCCGGGCATGTCAGGGCACTCTATCAGCGTCATGAGTTGTTGATTACCCGGCTGTGCGGGGTGATGTTTATCGGCTTTGCCATCAGTGCGTTGATGCATGCGCTGCCCGGGCTGTTACAAGCTATCGTTTGAAGTCACTGGCAGGGAATGCAGTGCTGCGTCGGTCTCAGGGATGAATGTTGTGGTTTAACCCTGAGGCATCGAGTTGGCCTATGGACATCAAGCATTACCTGCTGCAGGCAGGATTTGTTGACCTGTTGCTGGACGCTGTATGCGTGGTGGACCGCAACGGTTGCTTCGTTTATGTCAGTGCGGCCAGCAAACGCATCCTGGGCTATGAGCCGCAGGAACTGATCGGCACGGCGATGATCGATCTGGTGTTCCCCGCTGACCGCGAGCGCACGCTGCATGCGGCCAATGACATCATGGCGGGCGAGCCCAAGCTCAATTTCGAAAACCGCTATGTCCACAAGGACGGGCATGTGGTGCATATCCAGTGGTCTGCGCGCTGGTCCGACACCCATGAGATGCGCATTGCCGTGGCCCGTGACATCACCGAGCGCAAGCAGGCCGAGTCGCGGCAGGCGGCGCTTTTCGCGATTTCGCAAGCGGCTCACGGGGCAGAAGATTTGCTCGCGCTGTTTACGTGTGTGCACCAACTGATCGGGCAGTGGCTGCCGGCGGTTAGTTTTTCGGTGGCGCTGCGTGATGAGGGCGTTCTGAGCTTTCCTTATCACGTTGATGAGCATCCGCTGGAGCAGCATTCCCAGGTTCGTCAGCTCAGTGACGAGGTCATTCTCAGTGGCCAGTGCGCGATGCGCAGTGCGGATCATGAGCCTGCATGGCTGGCTGTGCCGTTGATCACCCAGAACGGCATCATCGGTGCGCTGGTGGTCAAGAGCCTGGCGGGTGAAGAGCGTTATACCGAGCAGCACAAGGACCTGCTGCAATACGTCTCGACCCAGGTGGCCACGGCCATTGAGCGCAAGCAATTGCATGCCCGGTTGCAGTATCTGGCGCAGTACGATGCCTTGACCCGGTTGCCCAATCGCGAGTTGCTCCATGACCGCTTGCAGCAAGCGCTGGCCAGTGCAAAACGGGAAAAGGAGTGCCTGGCGGTGCTGTATGTGGACCTGGATCATTTCAAGCTGGTCAACGACAACTACGGGCATGCCGTGGGTGATGACCTGTTGCAGCAGACCGCGCGGCGTTTGACGTTGTGTGTGCGTGAAAGCGACACGGTGTCGAGGATGAGCGGCGATGAATTCGTGCTGGTGCTGGAGCGGCTCAAACTGCCGGAACATGCGTTGATCGTGGCGGAAAAAATTCGCATCAACCTCAGTCAGCCGATGATGATTGGCGAGCACACGCTCAATATTGTGCCCAGTATTGGTATTGCGGTGTACCCCGAGCACGGCGAGCATGCCCAGCAGTTGCTGCACCATGCCGACACGGCCATGTACGGGGTGAAAAAGAGGGGGAGGGGATGAAGTGTTGTGCCGAGCCGTAATACTGTGGGAGCTTGCATTGCCTGCGATGGACCTCCTTGGTTCGCCTGGCAGACTTCACCGTCTGCATCGCGGGCAAGCCCGCTCCCACAATAGTCCCTGCAATGCTCAGATTTTGTGTTCGGCGAAAAACTTGTGGGAGCAGGCTTGCCTGCGATGGCATCACTGCGGTGCTTCAGGCAAACCTCACTGCTTGCATCGCGAGCAGGCTCGCTCCCACATAATGATCCCCGCAAGGTCTGAATTTTGTGGGTGCCACAAAACCTGTGGGAGCAGGCTTGCCTGCGATGGCATCACTGCGGTGCTTCAGGTAAACCCCACTGCCTGCATCGCGAGCAGGCTCGCTCCCACATAATGATCCCCGCAAGGATTGAATTTTGTGGGTGCCACAAAACCTGTGGGAGCAGGCTTGCCTGCGATGGCATCACTGCGGTGCTTCAGGTAAACCCCATTGCCTGCATCGCGAGCAGGCTCGCTCCCACATAATGATCCCCGCAAGGTCTGAATTTTGTGGGTGACACAAAACTTGTGGGAGCAGGCTTGCCTGCGATGGCATCACTGCGGTGCTTCAGGCAAACCTCACCGCCTGCATCGCGAGCAGGCTCGCTCCCACATAATGATCCCCGCAAGGTCTGAATTTTGTGGGTGCCACAAAACTTGTGGGAGCAGGCTTGCCTGCGATGGCATCACTGCGGTGCTTCAGGCAAACCTCACCGCCTGCATCGCGAGCAAGCTCGCTCCCACAGGTTAAGTCACAGTAACCTCAACAATCAGGCCTGAGCCAGCGCCGTGTCAGTCAGGCTTGGCGTATTTTTGCGCACAACGCGGTACAGCAGGCTGGCCACCATAAAGCCGATCAGCGCCAGTATGCTCATCAAGCTGAACACATAGTTGTAGCCTTGCTGGCCGGGGAAGTGATCGAGGATCGAGCCATAGATCACGTAGGCAAACATGCCCGGTGCGTAACCGATCAGGCAGGCAATGCCGAAGGCCGAACCGGTGATGCGCTCGGGGATGCCCACTTCACTCATTGGCGCCCAGAACACACCGCGCATGGTGAACACAATCAGGGCGAAGGACAGCGTGGCGGCCATGCCGAGGTAAATAAAATGCCCGCCCTTGGGTACCATCATCACCACCGCCATGATCGGCAGCAGCGCCAGGAACGCCCACTTCATATAGCGCGACGCACTCTGGAAGTACTTGTCGGCCAGAAAACCACCCGCCGGGCCACCCAGGATCTTCAGGAAGTACTGGTTGATGATGCCGTAGGCACCGACCAGGGCGACGGGCAGTTCGTAGATATCCTTCAGATAGGGAATAAAGTAGGTCAGGCCGCAGTACACGATATAGACCATAAACACGTTAAGGCTGACCAGCCAGATACCGGGGATGCGGATGGCCTCAAGCAACCCGGAGACAGCGGATGCACCGACCTCTTTCTTGACCGCCGGTGCTGCCTTGCTGTCGCGCAACAGGAACCAGGTGACGATGCCCGCAGTGATGTCCACCAGCGAGTAGAACACGATGGCCGACTTGAGCCCTGCCTCGCCCGAGCCCATGGCCACGAATACGCCCAGCGCGGAAAAGGCCACCAGCGTGTCAACGATGCCCCGGCCACCCTCCAGAAAGCCGAACATGCGCCCTTGTTCGTTGTTCTCACCCAGGTTGCGCACGGCCTTTAGCAAGGCAGGCCAATAGATGCAATCCGCACACACGGCCAGCAGGCAGAACACGATCAGCAACTTGTCGAAGCCGGGGAAGGTGGCCAGGTAAAGCCCCAGGCCGCCGGTGCCGATCAGGCCCAGGGGGATCAGCTTGCGGGTGTCAAAGCGGTCCGCCAGATAGCCGCCGAGCACAAATAATGCGGTGGCGATAATGGCATTGGCACTGAGCAGCGTACCGAGTTCGGTATGGCTCAGGCCCATGTACTGTTGAATGGGAACGTAGAAGGCATCTTTGAGGTTGGCGAGTTTGTAGATGGTACCGCCACCCAGAATCAGCACCAGAAAACGCAACCATTTTGCTTTGGACTGAGTTGTCATTTTTATTCTCCCAGCGTCAGTTGAGCCAGCACTTTCAGTTCACTCAGCAGGTCGCGCACATAGCGGATCTGGTTGTTCGCCCACTGGTGTTCTTCAGCCATCATCCGTTCCACGCAATAGCCCGGCGGCAGGGCCGTTTCGCTCATTTCGCGGTAGTCGATAAAGGGGTCGGCGGCCTCGTCCGACTGGCGGAATGCTGGCGCGATATAGTGGTTTTCCTGCTCCAGGATAAAAGCGATGACCTGCGGCTGGTGTTCGCCGAGCATCAGCAGTTCGAACACCATGCGCGCACTGGGTAGATGGTCTTCGACGCTGCCCTGGAGCACACCGTAGTGCCCGAAACCGTTTTGCTCGGGCACCACGCGCACGCCTTTCATATGCACCTGGCGGATATGCGGGGCCAGTTGCTGCAGGGCTGGCATGGGTTGTTCGCAGGCGTTGATCATGTTGCCAAAGTCGAACAGCGCGTGCAGGCGCGGGTGGTCAAGGCGCTGGAGCAGTTGGGCAATCTCGGCGCTCTTGAGTTCTTCGTGCTGTTCGAAGTCGAAGTACAGGTCGTGCAGGTCGGCCTGTTCGGCCAGGTAACGCAGGTCGCTTTCGATCTGCGCCATCACCCGTGACAGGTGGCCTTCGTAACGTGAATAAACGCGGATATTGCGCGTGCCGATGGCCCTGGCAATGGCGATGACCTGATCGATGTCTTCCCTGCGCGTGCTGCTGATTTCCAGATGCACATCCAGGCCGAGCTTTGCCGCCTTGTCGCTGAATGCCTGCAACTGTTCCGGGTTCATATTGCTCAGGCTGTTGGCCTCGCCATCCAGCAAGTGCAGGCTCAGGCCTTGCAGTTCATGGCGCCAGGCGAAGTCCAGCAGCTCGCCCGGCAGGACACGGCCATGGGTCAGGTTGCTCAGCAGGGGATAGGCGTGGGCGAACAGACGCATGTTCGACAGCCGGTCGATCAGTTTGCTCGCCAGTTGCGCGGTCAGCTGCGGGGGCGGGCAGCTGCCGTCGGTGTTGTGGCTGAGCAGGGAGTTGAAGCGTGCTTGAATACAGTTCATTAGAATTATTCCTGGTACAGGCACCGAATCAGTCGGTAGGGCCTTTATCGCACCAGGGTGGCTCTATCTATAGAGCCATTAATTTTTAATTCTTATGACCACTTTGCAGCGAATGGCCCATTTTCAACAGCGCCTGGGCCAGCGCTTCGACTTTCTCTTCGGCCTGCTCCACCGGGGTGCCAGCAAAGCCGATCAGCAGGCCGGGGGGCAGGTAGCGTTGTACGCAGTAGTCGCTCAGGGCGTAGGTATAAATCTGATGGCTGGCCAGTTCCTTGGCGATGGTCGCGTCATCCAGTTCGGGGGCGAGCCAGCCGATAAAATGCATCCCGGCGTTCACGGGCTTGAGCTGCATAAAATTGCCCAGGCGCTGTTGCAGTGCAGTCAACAGACACGCCTGGCGAGTTTGATACAGGGCGCGCATGCGGCGGATATGGCCGAGAAAATGGCCTTCGCGGATAAAGTCTGCGGTAACCGCCTGCAACTGGGTAGACGGGCTACGATCCATCACGGCACGCATGGCGCAGAAGGGTTCGACCAAAGCGTGCGGCAGTATCACGTAGCCCAGTCGCAATGACGGGTAGAGCACTTTACTGAAGGTGCCGACGTAGATCACGCGGGCCCACTGGTCCATGGCATAGAGGGCTGGCAGCGGCCGTGCGCCATAGGTGAACTCGCTGTCGCAGTCGTCCTCGATGATCCAGCGGTTGCCCCGGTCGGCCCACTCGATCAGCTCCTGGCGCCGGCCATAGCTCATGGTCGTCCCCAGCGGATGCTGGCGCGACGGCGTGGTAAACGCCAGACGTGCTTCGGGGCATTCGCGCAAGCCTTGCTGCACGTCGATGCCCTGTTCATCGATGCGCAAGGGCACCACCCGGCAGCCCTGGGCCTGCAGGGCAATGCGCGCCGCAATATGGCCGGGGTCCTCCATCCAGATGCTGTCCTGGGGGTCGAGCAGCAGCATGCCCAGCAGGTTGAACGCCTGCTGTGCGCCCGAAACGATGACCACCTGGCCTGCCTCGCACTCGATACCACGAGCGTCATACACATACTCGGCAATCGCCTCGCGCAACCGCAGCAGGCCTTTGACCTCGCCATAACCGAGGATCGCTTTGGTGGGCTGACACAGATGACGGTTCATCAGGCGTTTCCACACATGCATCGGGAAGGCATCGAAAGCGCCCTGGCTTGGCAGGAAGGAGGTCGGGCAATTTGGCTCCCAGGCCTCGTAGGAAATCCCGCTGAAATGGTCACTGCGCAAGGACAATACCGATTGGCTCAGGCTCGACAGGCGTGGCGGCTTGGGCTGTTGATCAGAGCTGGATTCGCGGCTTTCCCACTCGGCACCGACATACGTGCCTGCCCCGGGGCGTGATTCCAGAAACCCCTCGGCGATCAACTGATCGAAGGCGTTGAGGATGGTAATGCGTGACAGCGACTGTTCCTTGCACAGGGTTCGCGTTGAGGGCAGCCGGGTGCCGCCTTGCAGGCGGCCCGCCAGAATCTGCTGGCGAATCTGCAAGTACAGTTGGCGATACAGGGGCGTAGCGCTGGCGCGGTCCAGCGTGATACCGGTCAGGAGCCGACCACCGGGGGATTTCATGGGGTTTTGCCTCAATTGTTTTTATTGTGCTCTCAGGCACTTGTGTCGTGACGGGTGGCGGCCAAGTCTTCCAGAAATACCCGCAAAATCGGTGGCGGGGCAACGCCGCGTCGGGTGATCAGATCAAAGGGGGAGGTCAGTCCAAGGCTGTTGGGTGCCAGTTGCTGCATCTCACCGGTTTTGACCCACTGGGCCGCGAAGTGATTGGGCAAAAAGCCCAGATAGGCCCCCGAGATGATCAAAATGGCCAGTGCCTCGATATTGTCGACCGTGGCCGCTGCCTTGCTCACCCCCAGACTATCCAGATCGTATTGCTGCATAAAGCCCCTGGCCACGATACGGCTTTCGCCGATGTCCTCCAGTAACTCCTCGCTTTCGGCGGTGCTGCCAAACAAGGGGTGGCGCCGCCCGCAATACAGTCCCAGCGCTTCCTGGTACAGCGGTGAGTATTCAAGCCCCGGTACGGGGTTGGGGAAGTGTCCGATGGCCAGGTGCAAACGGCTGTCGAGGACCCGCTCTTCCAGCTCGGCCGGGGTGCCGACATACACATTGAGGTGTACATCGTGGCCACGGGACACAAAGCGCTGTGTGGTTCGGGGCAGAGGCGAGCCGGGGTCACTGATGGTCGAGTCGATAATGCCCAGGTTGAGCACGCCGGTGATGTGCTGTTTGAGTACTCCGGCATCCAGGCAAAAGGAGTCCACGGCCTGTAGCAGGCGCTGGGTGGATTCGTAAATGGCCACTCCTTGCTCGGTCAGGCGAAAGCCGCTGCGCCCGCGCTGGCACAGCTTTACTCCGAGGCGGGTTTCGAGGTGGGTCATTTGTTCGCTGATGGTCGACTGGCCGATATTCAGCGCCGCCTGGGCCGCAGAAAAACCGCCGCACTTGACGATCTCGACAAAGACCCTGAGCAGTTTCAGATCAACAGTGTGCAGTTGATTCACGCCGGTACCCCTTCTCTTGATGCATCGGACAGGCCGATATGAGTATCGGATGATGGGCATTTTTTCCATCAAAACCTGCGCTCATAGTCACTCCAGCAGGGGACGCTTACCAGCACTGTCCTCGCCAACAACAAGAACTGGAGATACATCGCATGTCTAAGAACGGGTATGAATCCGGCCGTTTGAACCTTCCTTTTGTAGGCCACTGTACGTTTGGCAAGGCCCCGGTCTGCACCGACTGGGATGCCCTGGACGCCGATGTGGCGATCCTTGGTGCACCCAATGATATGGGCACGCAATGGCGCTCCGGAGCACGTTTTGGTCCTCGCGGGATTCGCGAGGCATCGACGCTGTTTTCCTTCGGCCATGCCGGCGCCTACGATCACGAAGATGACGTGATGTACCTCACCGCCCAGGATGTGCGCATGGTGGATGTGGGGGATGCCGATATCGTCCATACCGACATGAATGCCAGTAACGACAATATCGAATACGCCGTGCGCAAGATTCTCGAGTCTGGCGCCATGCCGGTGGTACTGGGTGGCGATCACTCGGTGCATGCCCCGGTGATCAAGGCGTTCGAGGGCAAGGGGCCGATACATATTGTGCACTTCGATGCGCATCTGGACTTTGTCGACGAGCGCCATGGCGTGCGCTATGGCCACGGCAACCCGCTGCGCCGCGCGTCGGAAATGAACCACATTGTCGGCATGACTCAAATGGGCATCCGCAACGTGTCGTCATCCAACCGTGATGACTATGAGGCGGCCCACGCCGCCGGGTCCAAAGTGCTGTCGGTGCGCGATGTGCGCCGGCTTGGCACCGAGGGAGTGCTGGAGCTGATCCCGCAGGGGGTCAAGTACTACATCACCATCGATATCGACGGTTTTGACCCTTCCATTGCACCTGGCACGGGCACCCCGAGCCATGGCGGCTTCCTCTACTACGAGGTGCTGGAAATCATCCAGGCTCTGGCCAAACGCAGCAAAGGCAACATCATCGGCATGGACCTGGTGGAAGTCGCACCGGTGTATGACCCGGCCGGTGTGACCTCGATTCTGGCCGCGCAATTGCTGCTCAACAGCATCGGTTTTATCTACCACGAACGGGCCAAGGCACGCGAACTCTGAACTGTGCAACACGGCGGGGATCTGTGTGCAGCCCCGGATCGAGTCTTGAACCCAAGAGGCCTGGCGTGACGTTCAGCCCGGCCCGAGAGAATAAAAATGGACATGACGGTTAAGCAGTATTTGCAAAAATTTGGTGTGAGTGAAGCAACGCAAAAGTTTCTCGGCAAACACCAGAAGATGTTTATTGCGGGTGAGTGGGTTGAGGCCAGTGACGGGCAGACATCCGATGTGATCGAACCCTCCACCGAGTGCATATTGACCCGTATTCCCATGGCCTCCACGGCGGATCTGGACCGCGCCGTGCAAGCCGCGCGGGAGCAGTTTGACGGTGGCGTCTGGCGCCAGCTCAAGCCGCAGGAACGCGAGCGGTTGATGCACCGGCTGGCGGATCTGGTTGAAGGCAATGCCGTTGAACTGGCCGAAATCGAGTCGATCGATATGGGCAAATCCGTGGCCAGTGCCCGTGCTGTCGATCTGCAGGGCACCGTAGATACGCTGCGCTATTTCGCCGGTTGGGCAACCAAAATTCATGGCCGTACTGTCGAGCCGTCGCTGCCCGGTAACTACCTGGCCTACACCCGCAAGGAAGCCATCGGGGTCGTGGGTGCCATCGTACCGTGGAACTTCCCGCTGCAAACCATGGCCTGGAAACTCGGTGCGGCCCTGGCCACCGGCTGTACCGTGGTGGTCAAGCCAGCTGAACTGACGTCATTGTCGGCCCTGCGTTTTGCCGAACTGGTGCAGCAAGCGGGCATCCCCGATGGTGTGGTCAATATCGTCACCGGACGCGGTAGCGTAGTGGGTGCGGCGATGGCGACCCATCCCGGGATCGACAAGCTGACCTTTACCGGTTCGACCCCGGTGGGGCGCACGGTAGGGCAGGCGGCGCTGGACGACATGAAGCGCCTGACCCTGGAACTGGGGGGCAAGTCACCGGTGATCGTACTGGCCGATGCGGACGTACCGGCGGCGGCCCAGGCGATCGCCAACGGGGTGTTTTTCAACTCGGGCCAGGTCTGTGATGCGGGCACTCGCGCCTATGTGCATCGAAGTATTTACGACAGTTTTTTACGTGAACTGATTGCCTATACCCGCACCCTGAAGATGGCACCGGGGCTGGACCCTGACTGCTTTATCAGCCCGCTGGTTTCGGCCCTGCAGAAACAACGGGTGCTGGACTACATCGAAATCGGCAAGCGCGAAGGCGCCGAACTGGTTTATGGCGGTCAGCCCGTCGAAGGCCCAGGCTATTTTGTCGAACCGACGATTTTTGCCCATTGTCGCAATGACATGCAGATCGTCCAGGAGGAGATCTTCGGCCCGGTGCTGGTCACCGCGCCGTTCGATGATGAGGAAGAGGCGCTGGCGCTGGCCAATGATTCGCCCTACGGCCTGGCCGCCGCGCTGTACTCCAATGATCTGGGCCGCGTTCACAGCCTGATCCCGCGGCTGCGGGCCGGCTCGGTCTACGTTAACGCCCACGGCACCCTCGACCCCTCGATGCCGTTCGGTGGCTACAAACAGTCGGGTTTCGGCAAGGATCTGGGCGCAGAACAGCTCGATTACCTGCTGGAAACCAAAGCAGTGTGGATAACCCTGCCCTGAGTGTCTGCTGACTCTCCTGTGCGTAGCACGCGGGTTGCGTCTCGGCCAAGAGGCGCAGCACAGCGTGGCGGTTATCTGGTCATGATCTTCACTACCTCTGCGAGTACATCATGGACACTCTTCCCAAATCGGCTGTCGAAGGGCACTCGATCGACTTTATTCCCGAAAGCGAACGCACCGACAAATTGTCCAGCCAGGGGCCATTCTGGTTTCTTGGCAACTTCACGTTTTTCACCATGACCATCGGCTTCGTTGGCCCCAGTGTTGGCCTGAGCGCGTTATGGACCATTCTGGCCGGTACGCTGGGCATCATGTTCGGCACCTTGTTCATGGCCTTTCACGGCTCCCAGGGGCCGCATCTGGGCTTGCCGCAGATGATCCAGTCGCGGGCCCAGTTCGGCTATCGAGGGGTGATTCTGGCGTTGCTGGCGACGCTGTTTGTGTTCGCCGGTTTCAATATCGTCAACATGGTGTTGATGATGCAGGGCCTCAAGGAGTTGTTTGGCTTCAATCCGCTGCTGGTGGCGCTGGCGGTGACGGTACCGGCGACGGTGTTGGCGGTTCTGGGCCATGACTGGATGCACCGCAGTTTCAAATGGGCGCTGTTTCTGTCGATTCCGCTTTACGGTCTGGTGACCCTGGCCGTGCTGATGAACTGGGTGCCCGATGCGCCGATGCCGCTGCTCGCAGCAGGTGAGGCGGCACCGGCGCCGTTGGGGTTTAACTGGACCGGCTTTATTACCCAGTTTGCCGCGGCCGCCAGCTACAACATCGCCTATGCGCCGTATGTGTCCGACTACTCGCGCTACCTGCCCAAAAACACCCACAGCGGCAAGTTGATCGCGGTGGTGTTTCTCGGCGCCTCGCTGTCCGGTGCCTGGATGATTGCCGTCGGCGCCTGGCTGGCCGACCACCTGCATGCCAGCAACGTGCTGGTGGCCCTGTCGCAAGTGGGCAACACGGTGTCCCCGATGATGGGCATCTTTGTGGTTGGGGTGACGATCCTGGTGTTTCTGCCGGTGATCGCCATGAACATCTACAGCGCCAAGCTGACCACCCTGACCTGTGTGGACTCCATCAAACATATCGAACCGACGCGCAAGGCACGCATCCTGGCCATCGCGTTCGTGATCCTGCTGCAACTGGGTGTCTCGTTGAGCCTTCAGGATTCGGACAAGGGCCTGTCGGTGCTGGGCATCTACCTGGTGGTGATGCTGTATTTCCTGGTGCCCTGGACGGCGGTCAACCTCACGGACTACTTCTTTGTGCGCAAGGGTCGCTACGCCATTCCGCACTTCTTTACCCCCCACGACAGCCTGTATGGCAGTTGGGGGCTACGTGGCCTTGCCTCATACGCCATCGGTTTTATCGCGATGATTCCGTTCTTCTACATCTTTGATGGCGTGGCGCAGAAGGAGGTCTATGTCGGCCCGCTGGCCAAGGCCTTGGGCAATATCGATATTGCCTGGCTGGTCGGGCTTGTCGTCTCGGGGCTGGTGTACTTCTGGCTCAGTCGTTCCATCGACCTCAAGAACGAAGAAGCCGTGATTCAGGGTATCGAGTTGACGCATCCGCATTACACCACTGGGGACAAGGCAGCGATGCCGCTTGCGCCGCTGTCCGGCGTTAACAATTTCGGGAGATAGACATGGCGATCACAGATTTTGACTACATCATCATTGGCGCAGGTTCTGCCGGATGCGTACTGGCCAATCGGCTGACTGAAGACCCCGATACCCGTGTTCTGGTGCTGGAATACGGCGGCAGTGATCGCAGCGTGGTGATCCAGATGCCGAGCGCGTTCTCGATCCCGATGAACACCACCAAATACAACTGGCGCTATGAGTCCGAGCCCGAGCCTTACCTCGACGGCCGTCGCATCCACTGCCCGCGGGGCAAGGTGCTGGGTGGCTCGTCGTCGATCAATGGGCTGGTGTATATCCGCGGTCATGCCTTTGATTTTGACGAGTGGGAATCCCTGGGGGCCGAGGGCTGGGGTTATCGCAATTGCCTGCCGTATTTCAAGCGCGCCGAGAGCTGCGACGCGGGGGGTGACGAGTACCGCGGTGGCAGTGGCCCGCTGCATACCACCAGTGGCAACAAGATGAAAAACCCTCTGTACGGGGCATGGGTCGATGCGGGTGCCGAAGCGGGCTATATCAAGACCGATGACTGCAATGGCTATATGCAGGAAGGCTTTGGAGCTATGCATATGACGGTCAAGGATGGCGTGCGCTGCTCCACGGCCAACGCCTATTTGCGCCCGGCCATGCAGCGGCCCAATTTGACCGTTATCACCCAGGCGATGACCCGTCAGATCATTCTCGACGGCAAGCGTGCCGTGGCTGTGAGCTACGACCGTGACGGTCAGATCCACACGGTTTACTGCAAGCGCGAAGTGCTGATTTGCGCAGGGCCGATCGGTTCGCCTCATCTGCTGCAACGTTCCGGTATTGGTCCGGCGGCCGTGTTGCACAAGGCCGGGGTCGAGGTACGACATGACCTTGCAGGCGTTGGCGAAAACCTTCAGGACCACTCGGAAATATACATCCAGTACGGCTGCAAGGAACCGGTCACCCTCAACAGCAAAATGGACCCCCTGAGCAAGCTGATGATTGGCCTGCGCTGGCTGCTGTGCAAGGACGGCCTGGGCGCTACCAACCACTTTGAGGCGGGCGGTTTTATCCGCTCCGAACAAGGTCTGCGCTGGCCTGATATTCAGTTTCACTTCCTCCCGGCGGCGATGCGCTATGACGGCAAAAAACCGATCAAGGGCCACGGCTTCATGGTGCTTACCGGGCCGAACAAACCCAAGAGCCGCGGCCATGTTCGGCTGCGCTCGGCGGACCCCTACGAACATCCGGAAATTCTCTTTAACTACCTGCAGCGCGAAGAGGACCGCGAGGGCTTTCGCCGCTGTGTGCGCCTGACCCGGGAAATCATCGGCCAGCCAGCGATGGACCGTTTTCGCGACAGCGAGATTGCGCCGGGGGCCAACGTAAACAGCGATGCTGAAATTGATGCATTTGTACGCGAGAACCTTGAGAGTACCTACCACCCTTGCGGTTCGTGCCGCATGGGCGAAGACGATATGGCCGTGGTGGATTCACAGCTGCGGGTGCGGGGTATGCAAGGTTTACGTGTGATCGACTCGTCGGTGTTCCCGACGGAGCCCAATGGCAACCTCAATGCACCGACCATCATGCTGGCCGAGCGGGCTGCCGACCTGGTTCGCGGGCGCAAGATGCTGCCTGAAGCCGATGTGGTGGTGGGGCTTGCGGCGCAATGGGAAACACGTCAACGCACGTCAGCGCCGGTGAGAAAAGTCAGCGTTTAAGGTTGGGCAGTGTGGGGTTTTTTACTTGAAGAAGGGATTCTTGCTTTGAGCTGCTTCTGGAATTTGGGAGTTTCCGGGAAGCAAAAGTGGAGCGGGTGGCGGGAATCGAACCCGCGTGATCAGCTTGGGAAACTATCAGTGGCGCAATGCCATCTCTCCTCTGGGGGTACTGTTCCACCCCAGTAGCCCAGTAGAATCAAGGCTCTCAGGGTGAAGC